>NZ_LPVS01000102.1:0-103320 GCF_014843905.1 Mesorhizobium silamurunense
ATGGGCCAGAACGAACTTCAAACCGGATTAGATCAAAGGGGCAAGGTCACCTAGAACGCACGCCTGGCCGCAAAACTTCCACGCGGATTGGGGCCGTTGCACGCTATCGCGGCACATGCCGGTAACGCCATCTTGTTTTCGTCCGCGAACCATACTATATCCGACGCATTGAATTTGGCCGATCGATCGGGCCTCGCGATCTTCGCGTTTGCTGACGTCTCCAAAATTTCGATACCGCCGGCCGGGCTTTGGTCCGGTCAAACGAAGCAAATGTGAAGGATATTCTAAATGGCAACTGGTACGGTCAAGTGGTTCAACGCCACCAAGGGCTTCGGCTTCATCCAGCCCGACAGTGGCGGCGCGGACGTTTTCGTCCACATCTCCGCCGTCGAGCGCGCTGGCATGACCACCCTCGTTGAAGGCCAGAAAATCAACTTCGAGATCGAGCAGGACCGCCGCACCGGCAAGTCCGCTGCTGGATCTCTGAGCAAGGCAGCCTGATTTTTGCGAATGGCGCGCGCCGGACGAAGGTTCGGGGCGCACGGCAAGTCACGGATGTACTGACGGTCGCGCGATAAGCGCGCCGGAGCGGAAGGATCCGACAAGCCGAAGCAGCAGATTGCTGCCGGCCCGGCTCCGACGTTCCCGATCAGGCTACCGGCATAGGAAGGCGGGCATTGTCCCGCCTTTTTTGTTGTCTGTCTTTGGCAGCGCTCTCCCGCGCATGTTAGAGTCGCCACATGACCAAGCTCGAGCAAATCCAAGCACTCGTCACCGATCTTGATCCAGGGGAATTCAAGGCGTTTGCTGCCTGGTTCGAGGCGCTTCAAGCTGACTTATGGGATAAGCAGATCGAAGCCGACGCCAAGGCCGGTCGGCTGGATAAGCTTGCCGAGCAGGCGTTGGCTGAAATTCGGGCCGGAAAGCTTCGACCTCTTTAGTTTCAGCCGCGAGACCTGCTCAGGCCTGCCACTCGATCGGCACATGCCCCTTATCCGCCTCGACGCGATTCAGCCACTCCACCACGGCCGGATAGGCGTCAAGCTGGAAGCCGCCCTTCTCGGCGGTATGGGTATAAGCATAGAGCGCGATGTCGGCGACGCTATAAGTGCTGCCTGCGAAAAAGGCGTTCTGCTCCAGATGCTTGTTCATCACGTCGAGCGCCTTGTTGCCGCGCTCCAGCGTCAGGGCGAGCCGTTCAGGCGTCGCATCCTTCGCCCTTTCCGGAAATGTGCGCAGCGCCTTGCGCACCGCGATATAGGGCTCGTGGCTGTACTGCTCGAAGAACAGCCATTGATAGGCCAGCCCGCGCTCGTATCTGTCGGCAGGCAGGAAACGCGTGCCTTCGGCGAGATAGAGCAGGATGGCGTTGGATTCGGCGATGCGCCGGCCGTCGTCGAGCTCGAGCAGCGGCACCATCGCGTTTGGGTTCTTGGCGACATAGTCGGCCTTGCGCGTCTCGCCGGTATGTGAGCTGACCTCGACACGGCTGAAGGGAATGCCGAGCTTTGCCATCAACAGACGCGGCTTGTAGCAATTGCCGCTGTCGATCATGTCATAAAGTATCATGGCCCTCTCCTCGAGCATCGAGCGATCGAGAAGCCTCTAACCCGCTTGCGCGAGTCTCATCCAGTGATTTGTTTTTGGGTCAAAACATCAGCGGCGCTGATGCAATTGCACGACCTTGTTGTCCGTGGCGAGCAGCGCATCGATCGAAAGCGGCTCTTCGTTGAAGATCGTGCCGGCGAGCGCCGGGCGGGCGAGGTGGAACCCTTGCAGAAGGTCGACGCCGCCGTCGAGCGCGACGCGCAGATGCGTGGCCTGCTCGATGCCTTCGACCAGCACCTTGGCGCCGCGGTCGTGCAGCATCGAGACCAGCGGCCGGAAGAACCGCTCGGCAGCGGCATGGCGGCAGAACTCGGCGAACCAGCCGCCGTCGATCTTGACGATGTCCGGCAAAAGCAGGCTCATGCGCGTTTCGGTCGAATGTCCAGTGCCGAAATCGTCGATGGCGATGCGGATGCCGTCACGCCTCATCTCGCGCACGATGCCGGCGAGCCGATGCTCGTCGGCCGCCTGTTCGGTGATCTCGCAGACCAGCCTGGTCGGCTCGAGGCCGAAATCGCCGAGATGCCTGGTCATGAGGCGGATCTCGGCCAGCGCCCGCCCGAGGTGATCGTTGATCATCGGGTTGTAGTTGAAGAACAGGGTAAGCCCATCGACGCCGATGTTGCGGTAGTTGCCGAGATGCAGCATCCGGCACATCGTCTCGACGAACAGGCGATCCGATGCCGGCACACCGTCGAAGAACACCGGCGGCGCCACGGGCCTCGCCGCGCGGCGCGGCTCGATCAGGGCTTCGACGGCGACAGCTTTCAGCGTCCTGCCCTGCGGCGCGAAGATCGGCTGGTAGGCGCTCCACAGCCGGAACTCGCCATAGACGCCGAACTGGAGGCCGATCTCGTCGGCGAAGATTGCCTCGGCGGCATTGCGCCGCCTCTCGGGCCCCGCGGTCATGGCCTCCCCTTGCGCCCGAACACCCTCGGCGGTCGCGACGGCGGCACGGGAGCGGAATTGGTTGCGACCGAAGTCTTGCTCTCTTCAGCTTCGGACACCCGCGTAGTCTTGCCGAAGACGCGAAAACTGGTCGGCGCCAGTTCCGGCCGGGCGAGCACATAGCCTTGCACCATGGAGGCCCCGGATTTCTCGGCGAGCTCGAGCTGCCAGCCTTCCTCGATGCCTTCGAAGACCGTGCGGATGCCCTGGCTTTCGAAACTCTTCACCATCGCGGTAAGCAGCGCGAATCCGGCCCCGGACTCCATCAGCTGCGTGATCCAGTGGGCATCGAACTTGACGATGTCGGGCTTGAGCTCCTTGATGCGGTTGATGTCGGACTCGTCGGCGCCGTAATCGTCCACGGCGATGCGGAAGCCGTTGCCCCTCAGCGCTTCGACAAAGCTGTAGAGCGTCTCCTGCGAAGCCGATTTCTGCTCGGTCACCTCGCAGACGATGCGGCGCGGATCGATGCCGGCCTCGTGCAGCACCAGGCGCATGTCGCGCAGCGCCTTGTCGACAATGGCGCGATCAGTGAACACAGACGGATCGAAATTGATGAAGATGGATGCCTCTTCCGGCAGGCAGGCACCGGCGTTGAGCAGATGCAGCGTCCTGGTCAGCGCCTCGATATGCAGCCGGTCGCCCGCCGGGCAGGTGCCGAAGAAACTCATCGGCGACTGCGGCTCACCATCGCGGAACGGCCGGATCAGGCCCTCGAAGGCGACGAGCGAAAGCTTGCCTTCATTGAAGGCGAAGATCGGCTGGAAGGCGCTCTGCAGCGTGTAGATGCCCCAGACACCGCTCGAGGTGCCGTCATCATGACGGATGATATGGGCAAGCCCGATGCTGCGCGACAAAGGTCCCTCGCTCCGCGAAATCAGCGGAATTCAATCAGCCATCCTGCCAGCCAAGGGTTTACCGGTCGTTGATGAATTTATAGTTGCCGGTCACACCACCTTGACCGCTGGATCATCCGACAATGCTTGCGCTTGGGCCGATCATGCGACATGAGAGGCGCCGCGGCCGCTCCTGGCCGCGCCATTCTCTTGGAGACGCTCTGTCATGGCCTTTCTTGCCGACGCCCTTTCCCGCGTGAAGCCTTCCGCGACCATCGCGGTGACGCAGAAAGCGCGCGAGCTGAAAAATGCCGGCCGTGACGTCATCGGCCTCGGCGCCGGCGAACCTGATTTCGACACGCCCGACAACATCAAGAACGCGGCGATCGACGCGATCCGCCGCGGCGAGACCAAGTATCCGCCGGTTTCCGGCATCGCGCCGCTGCGCGAGGCGATCGCGAAAAAGTTCAAGCGCGAGAACAATCTCGATTACCGGCCGGAGCAGACCATCGTCGGCACCGGCGGCAAGCAGATCCTGTTCAACGCCTTCATGGCGACGCTGAACCCCGGCGACGAGGTCATCATCCCCCGCCCCTATTGGGTGAGCTACCCGGAGATGGTGGCGATCTGCGGCGGCACGTCGGTTTTTGCCGATACCTCGATCGACAACGGCTTCAAGCTGACGGCCGAGGTGCTGGAAAGGGCGATCACGCCGAAGACGAAATGGCTGCTGATGAACTCGCCGTCCAACCCGTCCGGCGCCGCCTACACCGAAGCCGAGCTTCGCGCTCTGGCCGACGTGCTGCTCAAGCACCCGCATGTCTGGACATTGACCGACGACATGTACGAGCACCTGACCTATGGCGACTTCGTCTTCAAGACCATCGCCGAGGTCGAGCCGAGCCTCTACGAGCGCACGCTGACCATGAACGGCGTGTCGAAAGCCTATGCCATGACCGGCTGGCGCATCGGCTACGCCGCCGGCCCGGTGCCGCTGATCAAGGCGATGGACATGATCCAGGGCCAGCAGACTTCGGGCGCCTGCACCATCGCGCAATGGGCTTCCGTCGAGGCGCTCAATGGCCCGCAGGACTTCATCGCGAAGAACAAGGCGATCTTCCAGGGCCGGCGCGATCTTGTCGTCTCGATGCTCAACCAGGCGCGCGGCATCACTTGCCCGTCGCCGGAAGGCGCCTTCTATGTCTATCCGTCTTGCGCTGAGCTGATCGGAAAGAAAACGAAGAGCGGCAAAGTCATCGACAGCGACGAGGCCTTCTGCTCGGAACTGCTCGACGTCGAAGGCGTCGCGGTGGTGTTCGGCTCGGCCTTCGGCCTCGGCCCGAACTTCCGCATCTCTTACGCCACCTCAGAGGCGCTGCTGGAAGAAGCCTGCACCCGCATCCAGCGCTTCACCGCATCGCTGACCTGACCGGCAACGCGGCCGGCCGATGAGAAAAACCCGGCTTCGCGCCGGGTTTTTTTGGACTTCTCAGCCGCCATATTGCTCGTCGGAGACCGCCTCCAGCCACTCGGCGTGGACGCCGTCCAGCGCTTCCTGCATGGCAACATGCGTCATGGTGGTTTTCGGTCCAGCGCCGTGCCAGTGCTTCTCGCCCGGCGCGAAGGAGACGACGTCGCCCGCCCTGATCGCCTCGATCGGCCCGCCCCATGTCTGCGCAAGCCCGGCGCCCGAGGTGACATAGAGCGTCTGGCCGAGCGGGTGCGAGTGCCAATGGGTGCGGGCGCCCGGTTCGAAGCTGACCAGCGTCGCCCTCAGCCGCGCCGGCGCCTCCTTCTCGATGATCGGCGTCTGCAGCACCTTGCCGGTGAAATACTTTTCAGGCGCGATGACCGTCGGCACGCTACCGCACGCAATGATCTTCATCGTAGAAATCCTCAATCGTTGACGAACCGGCAAATCGCTAGCGCGGCATCTCGCAGTCTAGTTTCACCCCGGCACGGGGCCAGTGCAACCGGCCTTTCCGATTGTCGACCTCGACGGCACCGAAACATGCTTCGGCGCTGCTTCAACTCATTTTATTAGCCATTTAAAATACTGTCATAAATTGTTGCTTTTTAACCATAAAATGAGGCGCCGGGCCGCGCGCCTGGGAACCGGGCAAGGCAGCGGCCATGCTCAATGTCTTTTTAACGGCTGGGCTCTAGCCATGGCCGTGCTGTGGGGCACGGACATGAGCATCTCAGCGACAATCGAGGGTCATAGCGGCAGGATTTACCGCGGCATTCAGGCGCTGCTTGTGGCGAGCATCGCCGCCACCGCTACTGCCGTCTTTGGCCTGACCGAAAATGCCTCCCGCGCCACCGCTCTTACGATGGCCGCGACATCGACCAGCCTGGCGCTCCTGGTGCTGATGTAGCTGATGTATATGCGCTCGAGCATCGTCCAGCGCCTGCAGTCGGCGGCGGACGCTGAAGCCGAGAAGCACCGCTTTCTCAGCATCGACGCCATGACCGGCGCCATGACCCGACGCTATTTCCTCGAGGCGCTGAACGACAGGCTAGGCGCCTTGCGCAACGGGCGGCAGGCGAGCCTTGTGCTGATCGACCTCGACCATTTCAAGCAGCTCAACGACACTTTCGGCCACCAGTTCGGCGACCTTGCCCTCGCCTATCTGGTCAAGGAGGCGGAGCGCATCTTTGCCGATAGCATTGTCGGACGGCTGGGCGGCGACGAGTTCGGCGTCATTATCCCGCATGGCGACGCGGCCGCGCTCGACAAGGATGTGCGCCGGCTGCTCGACGCGATGCGGGCCGGAAAGCGGCATGAAGGCAAGATCATTCCGCTGTCGATCTCGCTGGGGGTTGCGCTTGCGCCGCTGCACGCCTCCAACCCCACCGAGCTGATGTTGCTTGCCGATCTCGCGCTCTACGAAAGCAAGGCGGCAGGCCGGGGTCGTGTCACCGTCTTCGACGAGGAGATGCTGTCGGACAAGCGATACCGCCGCCTCGTGGAGCGCGAGTTGCGCGCCGCCGTCTATCTTGGCGAGCTGGAGCTCCACTACCAGCCGATCGTCGGCGCCGAGGGCTCCATCGACGCGCTCGAAGGCTTGATCCGCTGGCGCCATCCCGTCCGCGGGCTGATCTCGCCGGCCGAATTCATCCCGATTGCCGAGCGTTCTGCCCTCATCGACATGATCGGCGAGTGGGTCTTCAAGCGCGCCTGCGCCGATATCGGTCACTTTCCAGGGCGGCGCATCTCGATCAACGTCTCGGGCGAGCAGCTGAAGCAACGACGAGATCGTGACGATGTGCGAGCGCATTCTGCGCGAGACCGGCCGGTCGGCATCCTCGTTCATCATCGAGATCACCGAGACGGTTGCGACCGCCGCGACGCCGGAAATCCTCAGGCGCCTGGAAGCCTTGCGCGGGCTCGGCTTCCATATCGCGCTTGACGACTTCGGCACGGGTCACTGCGGCTTCAACTATCTGAAGACCTTGCCCATCGACAGCGTCAAAATCGACCGATCCTACATCCGCAGCCTCGCCCACGATCAGGTGGCGCAGATCTTCGTTTCCGCGCTCGCCCAGATCGCGCGCATCCAGGACATCACCATCGTCGCCGAAGGCGTCGAAACGTCGGAGGAGTTCACCTTTGCCCGCACCGCCGGCTGCAGCCGCTTCCAGGGCTATTTCTTCGGCAAGCCGGCGCCGCGCGACAAGGCGAGCGTGCTCTGCGCTGCCGATAGCAAGCCACTGGCGCTCAGCGCCTGACAAACTGGGCGCCTGACAGACCAAAGCCGGCGCACTTCCTATTTCTCTTGCCCTCTCCGCGAACCCGTGTGACGATGGCCTTGGGCAGGTGGTGAGCAACAGCCCCGTCCGCGACGGCCGAACAGGCCGGCCGCCGCTCTTCACAGAGTGCGATCGGACGCAAAACCGGTTTCCACTTTTGCTGATCGCTCTCTTGGGAAACGCCTGAGTGGAGGTCAGCCATGGGTACTCGCGCCGGAGGACGACGCACGGGACCGAAATGCATTGCCATAGTCGGTCCCTTCGCAAGCGGTAAGACGACACTTCTCGAAGCAATCCTGGCCCGCACGGGCGCCATCCCCCGCCAGAATCCCGTCTCATCGGGCAACACTGTTTCTGATCATTCGCCAGAAGCCCGTGCCCACGCCATGAGCGTCGAGGCGACTTTCGCCACCACGGAGTTCATGGGCGAGCAGTTCACCTTCGTCGACTGCCCCGGCTCCATCGAATTCGCCTTCGAGGCTGAGCCGGTGCTTGCAGCCTGCGATGTCGCAGTTGTCGTCGCCGAAGCGGACGAAAAGAAGATCCCGGCGCTCCAGCTCATCATGCGCAAGCTCGACGATCTCGGCGTGCCGCGCATCCTGTTCCTTAATAAAGTGGACAAGGCCATCGCCGGCGTGCGCGAGACGCTCAAGATGCTGCAGCCGGCAAGCTCCGTGCCGCTGCTGCTGCGCCAGATTCCGCTGCGCAAGGACGGCGTCGTCATCGGCTCGATCGATCTGGCGCTCGAGCGCGCCTATGTCTACCGCGAATATGCCGAAAGCCAGGTCGCCGAGATTCCGGACGACGACAGGGCGCGCGAGCTCGAGGCCCGCTTCTCGATGCTGGAGACGCTGGCCGACCATGACGACCAGCTGATGGAGCAGTTGCTCGATGAGATCGAGCCGCCGAAGGATGCGGTCTTCGACGATCTTGCCGCCGACCTCCGCGCCGGCACAGTGACGCCGGTGCTGATCGGCACCGCCGAGAAAGGCAATGGCGTGCTGCGCCTGTTGAAGACGATCCGCCACGATGCGCCGGACGTCGAGGCGACCCGCAAGCGCCTTGGCGCGCCAGACGGCAACCAGACGGTCGTGCAGGTGATGAAGACCATCCACACCGCGCATGGCGGCAAGCTGTCGGTGTCACGCGTGCTTTCCGGGCAGTTGGCCGATGCGGCCGAGCTCTTCCTCTCCAGCGGCGACACGACGAAGGTCTCCGGCATCTACAAGATGCTTGGCAAGGACCAATTGAAGCTGTCATCGGCCAAAGCCGGCGACACCATCGCGCTCGGCAAGCTCGACAATGTCAGGACCGGCCAGACGCTGAGTTCCGCAAAGGGCGGCATCAGCCCGCTGCTCGCACTGGAGCCGCCACAGCCGGTATTCGCCTTCGCGCTTCGCCCCAAGGAACGCAAGGACGAGGTCAAGATGTCGGCGGCGATCCAGAGGCTTGCCGAGGAAGACCCCTCGCTCAGCCTGCACCACAACCAGGACTCCGCGGAGACCGTGCTGTCGGGGCATGGCGAAATGCACCTGCGCGTGGTGCGCGAACGCCTGGAAGGCAAGAACCAGATCCCGATCGAAGGCCACTCGCCGGCGGTGCCCTATCGCGAGACGATCCGCAAATCCGCACAGCAGCGCGGCCGCCACAAGAAGCAGTCCGGCGGCCATGGCCAGTTCGGCGACGTGGTGATCGAGATCAAGCCGCTGCCGCGCGGCTCGGGCTTCCAGTTCACCGACTCCATCACCGGCGGCGTCGTGCCCAAGACCTACATCCAGTCGGTGGAGACGGGCATTCGCGACTATCTGAAGAACGGCCCGCTCGGCTTCCCGGTTGTCGATGTCGCCGTCAACCTGTCGGACGGCTCCTACCATGCGGTCGACTCTTCCGACATGGCCTTCCAGATGGCGGCGAAGCTGGCGATGAAGGAAGGCATGGCGGCCTGTTCGCCGGTCCTGCTGGAGCCGATCATGAAGGTCGAGATCGTCACGCCCTCGGATGCAACCTCGAAGATCATCGCTCTGATCCCGCAGCGGCGCGGCCAGATCCTCGGCTATGACGCGCGGCCCGACTGGCCGGGCTGGGACGTGGTCGAGGCGACCATGCCCCAGGCCGAGATCGGCGACCTGATCATCGAGTTGCGGTCGGCGACGGCAGGCGTCGCCAGCTACAAGGCCGCTTTCGACCATATGGCCGAACTGACCGGCCGCCTGGCCGACGAGGCGATGAACGCCAACGGCAAGGCTGCCTGACCGATTTTGGCTGAAGATGCGAAAACGGCGCCCGGATCATCCGGACGCCGTTTCTTATTGCGGACCGTCTTCCTGGAAGGCAACGGCAGGTCCGCCGCATCAGGAAATGGTTCGGACGCGGTAGCTGCCTGAGCCCGGCCTGTCCGGGTGATGCCCCCATCTCCCGAACCGACCAACCGCGTCCTATGATTTACTTAATCGATAGAGTGCGTCTGCGACATGTTACCCGATGTTACATGTCACTGTTACGTGGCTCCCGTGCACGCATTTCCGCTACCGGCGTGACCCCAGCGCAACAAAAAAGCCGGATCAATAAAGATCCGGCTGAGTTTGATTGGAAGTGCCGATTAGGGCTAACCTCCAGAGGGGAACACTCGAGGGCGCTAATGGGAGGAGAACGCGCCCTGGAGATGAACTATATATGTGCTCATCATGCCCAAGAAACAAGCATCTATTTTGCAACACACGCATGCAAAAAGACGCAGGCTGTGGTCTAACCCTTTCCGAGTACCGATAGGACCAGAAAAAATCGCCGAATCCGGAGCCGTTCCGGACTGAAAGCGATCGCTGATATGCAAATCGGGTCAGATTCCGGCCGCGAAATACGCTAAATTCAAAATGATGCGAACTCGGGCAGGTCGCGTTTATTTTTGCGGCAGGAGAGCCTGATGCGAACTTTTTCGGCAATTGCCGGCAGCGCCGTGTTCTTTGTTGCCGCCCCCGGCGTCGTCGCCGGGCTGCTCCCCTGGTTGCTGAGCGACCGCTATCGCATGCCGCAGTCCACCGTGCCGGGTTTTGTGCCGGCTGGCTGGATCCTCGTCGTCGGCGCCGCGGCGGTCCTGCTTCATTCCTTCGCGCGCTTCGCGCTTGAGGGCCTGGGCACGCCGGCCCCTGTCGCACCGACCGAGAAACTCGTTGTCGGCGGTGTCTATCGCCATGTGCGCAACCCCATGTATGTGGCGGTGCTGTCGATCATCCTCGGCCAGGTGCTCATCTTTTCGAGCTGGGCGACGCTCGTCTACGGCCTGATCGCCGCGTCGGCGATGATCTCCTTCGTCAAATTCTACGAAGAGCCGACGCTCGCCCGCCGCTATGGCGCCGAATACGAAACCTATCGCCGCGCCGTTCCTGGCTGGCTGCCGCGCATCACACCGTGGCGCGGGTGACCCGCCCTTCCTCAGGGAGCGCCAATATTCAGGTCAGGCTGAGTCGAGAACGGTAGGTTCCGAGAACCGGAACGGAGCGACTTCAACTACGTGAGTACCGGCCTACGCCGGCCGTAGCCTTAACTGCACGGCGATACATGAGTGCTTCGGCCGGCGAAGGCCGGAAGCGCAGGAACCCGCCGTTCGCCTAGTAGGACCAGCTACGGGCCTTGGCGATGATAAAGTCGCGGAACACATGTAGCTTCGCCTGGTTCTTCATTGCGTCGGGATAGGCGAAATAGGTGTCGAAGGACGGCACCTCGGTCTCAGGCAGCAACTGAACCAGGTTCGAGTCCTTGTTGATGACGTAGTCGGGCAGCATGGCGATGCCGGCGCCGCCCTGGACCGCGCGCTTGATCGACAGGATGTCGTTGATCTGCAGCGTCGGCACTCGTTGCCCGCCTTCGAAATCGCCGACCGTTTCCAGCCAGTTCAGTTCCGACAGATGCGAGGGCACCGGCACGCCGAAAGTGACGATCCGGTGGTTCCTGAGCTCGGCGATCGAGGCAGGCTTGCCGAATTTCGCTACATAGGAAGGCGCCGCGTAGAGATGGAAGTGCACGGTGAACAGCCGGCGCTGGATGAGATCCGGCTGCTGCGGCTGCCTGAGGCGGATGGCGCAGTCGGCCTGGCGCATGGTGAGGTCGAGCTCCTCATTGGCAAGGATGAGCTGCAGGCTGATCTCGGGATAGAGCTCGATGAATTCCTGCACGCGCTCGGTCAGCCAGCCGGCGCCCAACCCTACCGTGGTCGTCACCCTCAGCACGCCGGATGGGCGATCCTTGGTCTCGGTCAGCCGCGACTTGATCGTCTCCAGCTTCATCAGCACGTCATGCGCCGTGCGGAACAGCATCTCGCCCTGCTCGGTCAGCACGAGGCCGCGCGCGTGGCGATGAAACAGCGCCACGCCGACATCATGCTCCAGCGCGCTGACCTGCCGCGAAATCGCCGATTGCGACAGATGCAATGTCTCGGCGGCATGGGTGAACGACCCAGCCTCCGCCGCAGCGTGAAACACGCGTAGCTTGTCCCAGTCCAGCGCCATGATTCCCCTCGTGTTGTCTTTGGCGTCTGAATGAAAAATCAGGCTTTTAAACGGCTTCTCGCAGCCGATAGCTTATTCCGCCGCTTCGCGCTGAACTTCGATCCCCGCCAGATATTTCTCCGCCTCGAGCGCGGCCATGCAACCCAGTCCCGCCGCCGTCACCGCCTGCCGGTAGACGTCGTCGGTGACATCGCCGGCGGCAAACACGCCGGGAACGTCGGTGCGGCTAGAATCGGGCGCCGTCCACAGATAGCCGTTCGGCTTCTGTTTGAGCTTGCCGACGAAGAGCTCGACCGCCGGCGCGTGGCCGATCGCGACGAAGACACCATCGACCTTCAGCCGCGACACTTCTCCTGTCACCACGTTGCGCAACTTCAGCCCGTCGACCGAAGGCGGCAGCGGCGCCTTGCCCGGCTGCCCGGTGATCTCGTCGACGACAGTGTCCCAGATGACGCGGACATTGTCCTTCTTGAACAGCCGCTCGCGCAGGATGCGCTCGGCGCGGAAATCGGCGCGCCGGTGAATGACGGTGACACTCTTTGCAAGATTGGCAAGGTAGAGCGCCTCCTCGACCGCCGAATTGCCGCCTCCGACCACCGCGACATCCTTGCCGCGGTAGAAGAAGCCGTCGCAGGTGGCGCAGGCCGACACGCCGAAGCCCATGAAGGTCTGTTCCGATGGGATGCCCAGCCACTTGGCCTGCGCGCCGGTCGCGATGATCAGCGCATCTGCCGTATAGACAGTGCCGGAATCGCCGGTGGCGCGGAATGGCCGCACATTGAGGTCGACCTCGGTGATGATGTCGTTGACGATCTCGGTGCCTACATGCTCGGCCTGTTTGAGCATTTGCTCCATCAACCAGGGGCCCTGGATCGGATCGGCGAAGCCCGGATAGTTTTCGACATCGGTGGTGATCATCAACTGGCCGCCCTGCTGCAGTCCGGCGACGAGCATCGGCTTCAGCATGGCGCGGGCGGCGTAGATCGCCGCCGTGTAGCCGGCCGGACCGGAGCCGATGATGAGAACGGGCGCGTGTTTGGTGTTCATGAAAAAAGTCCCCTGCGGCACGAGGCCGTGGTTTGTCGCCGGTAATGTAAGTGTTGCCCGGCAAGCCAGCAAGGCAGCTTGGCCTTCGTCCCCGGAAAGCTTCGAGGCACGGCATACAGGACCATATCCTCACCTTGAAGCAGAAAAATCATCGCAAAGGGGATGGCCTCCCGCACGAAACCAAATTACAAAATCGCGAAAGATTCTTGCGCGAAAGCCATTCATGCCGCTCAAAGCCGATCTCGACGCCATCGACTGGAAGATCCTGCGCGAATTGCAGAACGACGGCCGCATGACCAATGTTGAGCTGTCCAACCGCGTCGGCATCTCGGCGCCGCCTTGCCTGCGCCGCGTCCGGCGGCTGGAAGAGGCCGGCATCATCCGCGGCTATCGCGCGCTCCTCAACGCGCCGGCGCTCGGCATGGATGTCGTTGCCTTCTGCCTGATCGGCCTGCATCACCAGGCCGATGCCGAGCTAAAATCCTTCGCCGAGCGCACGCGCGGCTGGCCGATCGTGCGCGACGCCTGGATGGTGTCGGGCGAGTCCGATTTCCTGCTGCACTGCGTGGCGAGCGATCTCGGCACCTTCCAGACCTTCGTCATCGAGGAGCTCGCCTCTGCCCCCAACGTCGACACCGTGCGCACCGCGCTGACCATCCGCCGCGTCAAGGACGAGGGGTTGGTGGCATTCGAGGGGAAGTCCTAACCCCTGCCAAGCCCGGCGATAAAATCGCAAAGCCTCCGATGGTCGTTGCCTGTTGTCAGCTTGCGCGCGATGAAGGCGCCGTCGCCAAGTTTTCGGTTGACCCGGCTTCCGACTTGCCAGCCTTCCACCAGCCCGCCCCGCCGCCCCGCCTCCATGTCGTCGGCCTTGTCGCCAACGATGATCGAGCGACCCGTGTCCAAGTTCAAAAGATCGCAGGCGCGCAAGAGCATTCCCGGATTGGGCTTGCGCATCGGATGATCGCCTACCGCTAGAACACCCGTGCCGCTTGAATGATAGGCACAGGCTAGCACTAGATCGATCTTGCATTCTTCCGCTTCGAGAAGCTCCAGGAGTCGGCCATTGACTGCCGCGAATTCCGACCAGCCGAAATAGCCGCGTGCGATGCCCGACTGGTTCGAGACAATGACTGCCGGAAGCCCGACAAGATTGGCGGTTCGGATGACCGGCAGCATCTCCGGCCGCAGCACGATGTCTATAGGGTTGCTCGGGTAGCCGGTGTCGACATTGATGGTGCCGTCGCGGTCGAGGAAGAGCGCCGGCAGACCGGCCGGAAAGGCTCTGGACCCAATCCGCTCGACCCACAGGCCGGGCTCGGCGAGCGGAAAATCTCCCTCGCGGTCAGCCATCGCTGAGACGCGCTTCCACCGCCTCGCACAGATGGTGGTAGAGGCAGAGGTGCCCTTGCTGGATGATCGGCGTCGAGGTCGAGGGCACGTTGAGCAGGATGTTGGTCAGCGGCTTCAACTTGCCGCCGGTGTCGCCGGTCAGGCTGATCACCGTCATGCCCATTTCCCGCGCCTGCTCGGCGGCGGCAAGGATGCTCGGCGAATTGCCGCTGGTGGAGATGGCGAGCAGCACCGCACCCTCCGATCCATGCGCCTCGACCTGGCGCGAGAAGACGGTGTCGAAGCCGTAGTCGTTGCCCCAGGCGGTCAGCACCGCCGCATTGGCCGGCAGCGCGATGACATTGTAGGCCTTGCGCTCCTTGAGGAAGCGGCCGACCAGTTCGCCGGCGATGTGGATGGCATCGCTCGCCGAGCCGCCATTGCCGCAGATCAGCAGCGCCTTGCCCTGCGAAAGCGCCGTCACGACCGTGCTCACCGCGCGTTCCATCTCGCCGGTGAGGTCGCGCTCGACCATCGCCGAGATCGCCGCCGCGGAGCGGACCAGATAGTCGTTCAAGTCGGACATGGAAACCCTCAATTCGTGCCGCCGGCGCGCAGCTTGCCGATGGTGCTGGTCGTGCTCTTGCCGGCGACGAGGTCGACCAGCACCACGCGCCCGCCTGCCTTCTGGACCACGTCGGCACCGACCACGGTCTCGATCGTGTAATCCGCGCCCTTGACCAGGATGTCGGGCTTGAGCGCCTCGATCAGCTTGAGCGGCGTGTCCTCCTCGAAGACGACGACGGCATCGACCGAGGCAAGGGCCGCGAGCACGCAGGCGCGGTCATGCTGGTCGTTGACCGGGCGTCCGGGCCCTTTCAAGCGTCGCACCGAGGCATCGCTGTTCAGGCCCAGCACCAGCCGGTCGCACTGGCTGCGCGCGGCATGGAGCAGGCTAACATGGCCGGCATGCAGGATATCGAAGCAGCCATTGGTGAAACCGACGGTCAGCCCCTCCTCCTTCCACGCCGCAACCATCCTGGCCGCCGCATTGGCGTCGAGAATGGCGTCCTGGTGGGCGACCGGTCCATGCGAGCGGAACAGCGCGCCGGAGAGCTCCTCGACGGTCAGCCGCGCCGTGCCGCGTTTTCCCACCACGACGCCGCCGGCGGCGTTGGCGATTGTAGCGGCCTGCACGCGGTCCGCACCGGCGGCGAGCGAAAGCGCGAAGGTCGCGATGACCGTGTCGCCCGCGCCCGAGACGTCGAACACTTCGCGCGCCTGCGTGGAAATGTGACGGGCATCCTCGGAAGTGACGACGCTCATGCCCTTTTCGCTGCGCGTGGCGACGATGAAGTCGAAATCATGCGCTGCGATCAGGTCTCGTGCCGCAGCGACGATCTCCTCGTCGCTGAACACGGCGCGTCCAACCGCCTCGCCAAGCTCCTTGCGATTGGGCGTGACCGCCGTCGCCCCCGCATAGCGCGCATAATCGCGGCCCTTCGGGTCGACCAGCACCGGCTTTCCGGCATCGCGGCAGATAGCAATCAGTTCGGCCGCCACGCCGTCGAGCAGGATGCCCTTGCCATAGTCGGACAGGATGACGATGTCGGCGCGCGCAAGCGCTGCCTGGAAGTGCTCGACGAGCGCTGCCCGCTCGCTGCGGGCAAGCGGCTTGATCTCCTCCTCGTCGAACCGCAGCACCTGCTGGTTGAGCGCGCTGAAGCGGCTCTTCGACGAGGTCATGCGGCCTTGCCGCTGCACCATGCCATCGGTATCGGCACCGAGATCGCCGAGCATGCGCAGGAGATTGTCGCCGGCCTTGTCGGCGCCGATCACGGACACCGGGATCGCGGCGCCGCCCAGCGAGACGATGTTGGAAACGACGTTGCCGGCGCCGCCCATGGCCAGCATCTCGCCCCGGCCGTGCAGCACCGGGATCGGCGCTTCCGGCGAGATCCGCTCGATGACGCCGCTGACGAAGCGGTCGAGGATGAAGTCGCCGACCACCAGCGCGGTGACCTCGCTGAAGCGGGCAATAGTGCGATGCAAGGGCTCCGGGGAAGGCAAATGGTGCTTGATCATCTCACTGGCACACGCCGAACAGGCTGGTCTTGATCAGGGTTGCGGCGTCGGAAATCCGGCGCCCTTCATTCTTCGCGATGCCGATATACCGCAATTGGGGCCAGCGCAACGGCGGGCCGACGCGCGCACGGCCAAGGCCGGCGGACGGATCAGCTCTTTTGCAAGGCAACATGGACACCGAGACCGACAAGCACAGCGCCGCCCGCGCGCTGCATCAGGCGCTGTGCGCGGCCCGAGCGGCGCAGCCGCACGATCATCGTGCCGGCCAGCAAGACGCAAACGATGTCGGACGACGAGAACATCAGATTGACGATGGTTCCCAGCACCACGAACTGCAGCCAAACCGGAAAAGTCGCCGAGGCATCTATGAACTGCGGCAGGAACGCCATGAAGAAGATCGCTGTCTTGGGATTGAGCACCTCGACCGTGATGCTCTCGAAAAAGGCGCGGCGGGCCGATTTTCGCTCGATGACCGGGAGCGTCCCGTCTCCTTGGGTCTTGGCGCGGAACAGCGAGACGCCGAGCCAGATCAGGTAGAGCGCGCCGACAAGTTTGACGGCCAGGTAAAGCGGCGGCACGGCGTGGAACAGCACGGACAGGCCGGTCGCGGCAGCAAGAACATGCACATAGCCGCCAAGGTGGATGCCGAGAGCAGCGGTGAGCCCCGACCAGCGTCCGCGCGCAATGGTCTGCGCCGCCGCATAGAGCATGGCCGGACCAGGAATGTAGGCAAAGATCGCCGTGGTGACGAAAAAGGCCACAAGCAGTTCGGTCGATGGCATTGCCTTGCTCCTGTCGCGACCCCGTCGGTTGCCGGCACTTCGCCCGGGTGGCCGGCTCGCGCGAGGAAGCGTGAGCTTTGCGGCGCGACTGTGGCCGAACGGATGCACTGCAGGTGTTTGACCTGCTTTATCGACACTCCTGCCAGCCTCCCCTATAAGGACCGGAATCGATAAGCGAAACCAGAGGCCTTCATGATCATCGTCACGGGCGGCGCCGGCATGATCGGCTCCAACATCGTCGCCGCGCTCGATGCCGAGGGGCATGACGATATCGTGGTCGTCGACGATCTCACCGACGGCCACAAGATCGCCAACCTGGCCGACCTTCGGATCGCCGACTATCTCGACAAGGACGAATTTCTGGCTCGGCTAGAGGACGGCGGAATCGGCCGCGTCGAAGCCGTTTTCCATCAGGGCGCCTGCTCGACCACAACCGAATGGAACGGCAAGTTCATGATGGACGTGAACTATGCTTATTCGAAGCGCCTGCTGCACGCCTGCCTCGCGCTGCGCGTGCCTTTCCTTTATGCCTCGTCGGCCTCGGTCTATGGCGGCGGCAGCGAGTTCCGCGAAGAGCCCGAATTCGAGCGGCCGCTCAACGTCTATGCTTATTCGAAGAAGCTGTTCGACGACTATGTCCGCCGCAACGTCTTCGATACCGATCATTCGCAGGTTGCCGGCCTGCGCTATTTCAACGTTTACGGGCCGCGCGAGTCGCATAAGGGCGCCATGGCCTCGGTCGCATTCCATCTGTTCAACCAGGTGGCGCGAGGCGAAAATCCGAAGCTGTTCGGTGCTTATGGCGACTTCGGCCCGGGCGAACAAAGCCGCGACTTCATCCATGTCGGCGATGTCGCCGAGGTCAATCTGTGGCTTTGGAAGCGGGGCTTGAGCGGCATATTCAACTGCGGCACCGGCCGGGCCCAGCCGTTCCGCGCCATCGCCGAAACGGTGATCGACACGCTGGGCCGAGGCCAGATCGAGTTCATCCCCTTTCCCGACCATCTCAAGGGCAGCTACCAGAGTTTTACGCAGGCTGATATGTCCCGCTTGCGCGCGGCCGGCTACAATGGCCAATTCCGGACCGTCGAAACCGGCGTTAGAGACTATGTCCAATGGCTGAAAGCCCAACGATCCTCGTGATCGGCCCACGCTGGGTGGGCGACATGGTCATGGCGCAGTGCCTGTTTGCGGCACTGAAGGAAAAGCATCCGAACGCCGCCATCGACGTGCTGGCGCCCGCCTGGGCAGCGCCCCTGGTCAAGCGCATGCCCGAAATACGCTGCCAGATCGATTTCCCGCTGATGCCCGGAGCGCTGGAATTCGGCAGCCGCAGGCGCTTCGGCCGCTTGCTGCGCGGCCGCTACGACATGGCCTATGTGCTGCCGGGGAGCTGGAAATCGGCGCTGATCCCGTTCTTTGCCCGCATTCCGCGCCGTGTCGGCAATTTGCGCGAAATGCGCTACGGCTTGCTGACCGACATCGTTCCGCTGCCCGATGCGGTGAAGCGGCGCACGGCACGGGCCTATTTCGGGCTTGCCCGCGGCGGCACGTTTCGCGCGCCAAAACTCACGGTCGATGCGGCCAACCAGGCCGACCTGCTGGCGCGGTTCGGGCTCGACGCGAAGCAGTTCATCGCCTTGATGCCGGGCGCCGAGTTCGGCCCGGCAAAACGCTGGCCGAGCGAACACTATGCCGAGCTTGCCCGCGAAATGATGGCAAAGGGCCTGGGCGTTGCCCTGCTCGGCTCGAAGAACGACGCCGAGGTTACCGGCGAGATCGCGAGGCTCGCGCCGGGCGCCATCGACCTTGCCGGCAGGACAAAGCTCGAGGACGCCATCGACCTGATCGCCGCGGCGAAGCTTGCCGTTTCGAACGACAGCGGATTGATGCATGTCGCGGCCGCCGTCGGCACGCCGATCGTCGCCGTCTACGGCTCGACGTCGCCCGAGAACACGCCGCCGCTGACCGATCGCTCGGAGCTGATCTGGCTGCATCTTTCCTGCTCGCCCTGCCACAGCAAGGTCTGCCCGCTCGGCCATCTCAACTGCCTGAAGACGCTGGACGTCGCGCGGGTCGCTGCCGCGGCCGACCGGTTGCTCAAGGTTCCGGCAGCCGCATGAAGGTGCTGATCGTCAAGACATCGTCGATGGGTGATGTCATCCACACGTTCCCGGCGGTCGAGGATGCGCTGCGCAATCGCCCCGGCATAAGCTTCGACTGGTGCGTCGAAGAAGCGTTTGCGGACATCGTCGCCTTGCATCCGGCAATAAAGTCCATCCACAAGGTGGCGATCCGGCGCTGGCGCAAGAAACCGTTCGACGGCGGCACGTGGCGCGAGGTGGCCGGCCTGCGCCGCGGCTTGCGAACCGGCCACTATGACCTGGTCATCGACGCCCAGGGGCTATTGAAATCGGCAGTGGTCGCCAGGCTGGCCGGCGCGCCGATCGCCGGTTTCGACCGTTCCAGCGCCCGAGAGCCCTCGGCGACGCTGTTTTATCAGCGCACATACGCGGTGCCGCGCGACCTGCATGCCATCGAGCGCACGCGGCGGCTGTTCGGCCTGGCCTTGGGTTATCAGCCTGATCTTTCGGTCCTCGACTCCGGCATAGTGCCGCCGGCAGATGGACTTCCCGGCGTCGAAGGCAGAACCGCTTTCCTGCTGCACGGCACCAGCCGAGAGGACAAGAAATGGCCGGTTGAGGATTGGATCGAGACCGGGCGCCGGCTGGTGTCCAGGCAATTCACGCCGGTCGTCACCTGGTCGAACGAAGCGGAAAAGCGGCTCGCCGAAGCCATCGCCGGCGCGGTGCCGAAAACGGTGCTGATCCAGAAATCGCCGCTCGCGGAGATCGCCGCGATACTCGGCCGGTCGACGCTCGTCATCGGCGCCGACACCGGCCTCAGCCATCTCGCCAGCGCCTTCGGCCTGCCGACCGTCGCCATCTTCCTGGCGACGGAACCCGGCCTGACCGGCCCACGCGGGCCGTTTTCCTCGACCTTGCTGGCGCCTGCCGGCGGCAATGTCACGCCGGCTGAGGTGATGACTGAAGCGGAACGGCTGCTGGCGCTTAGATCGGAAGCGCCAGTCTAGGCCTAAATAAACTGCACCTGGACGATCTCATACCCCCGCGCTCCGCCGGGGGCATTGACCTCGATGGCGTCGCCGACTTCCTTGCCGATCAGCGCGCGCGCGATCGGCGAGGAGATCGAGATGCGGCCGGACTTCACATCCGCTTCCTGGTCTCCGACGATCTGATAGGTCTTCTTTTCCTCGGTGTCCTCGTCGACCAGCACGACGGTGGCGCCGAACTTGACCTTGTCGCCGCTGAGCTTCGTGACGTCGATGACCTCGGCCCGCGCGATCAGGTCCTCGAGCTCGTTGATGCGGCCTTCATTGTGGCTCTGCGACTCTTTCGCCGCGTGGTACTCGGCATTTTCAGACAGGTCGCCATGCGAGCGCGCTTCGGAGATCGCCTCGATGATGCGTGGACGCTCTTCCTGCTGGCGCCAGCGCAGTTCTTCCTTCAATGACGCGAACCCCTCGCCTGTCATCGGGACCTTGATCATGATGCCTGACCTTTCCTGCCGCCATCCCCGCTTTTCGGGGATAGCCTTGTCGTTGGGTACAAAAAGAAAACGGTCCGGCAGCCTCGGGCTAACGGAACCGTTTCACCACAATTTCCCTGAATATAGCGATCTTCGCGCGATTTTCACGTCCAAAAATGAAGTTCGGCAAAATGATCACTGCTTTCGCTTGATCGCCTGGCGGCGAATGCGGCAGCAGCAAAAAACCGGCTGCGATTGTTCGCAGCCGGCTTGGGAAGCTGGTCGTCGGATCAGCTCCTCAGGAAATGATCGATCTGCTCCGATAGCATGCCGTATTCGCGCGAGCCTTTGCCGGTCCGCTTCTCGATCTCCATCAGCTGCTGCTGCGCGCCGGCAAGATCGCCGATCTGCAGGTGAGCCTCGCCGAGATATTCGCGCACCAAGGTGTAGTTCGGGTCGATGCGCAACGCTTCCTCGTAGTAGCCCAGGCCGACCGTGACGCGACCGGAATGGCGATGCGAATAGCCGAGATAGTTGAGAATGCGCGGATCCTGCTTGTTGGCGGCGAGCGTCAGCACCGAGATCGCCTCGTCGTAGCGTCCTGCCATCGCCAGATCGTGGCCCGCCTCGTAGATGCTGTCGTCATCCAGCATGCCATATTGTGGCGTTACGCATTTCTTCTTCTTCTTGTCCCAGACTTCGCCCTTCTTGCACTGCGTGGTCTTACCGCCGCTGCCGCCACCCTCGCCGGCGGTGAAGGCGGGCGCCACAAACAGCGGCAGGGCGGCAACAGCCAGTACCTGAATAAGCAAACGTCTGCGCATTTAAGCCTCCTTGAGCGTGACAATGGCAGACTAACGCCACCTCGATACGGTTTCATCCCGAAAAGCTGGCGGCGGCCAAACTATTTGGACTTTCGGGAGCGCGTCCTGTTCCTTGCGAACGGACGTGACGCGGGCCGCAAATTCGCTATCATCAGTCGAGCGCACCACGAGGAGAAAGGGCAGTGCAGCAGCGCCTCGAGAAGGAATGGGATCTTTCGATCGACCCGGACACGGTGCGCCTGTTCATCCTGAAGGCCAAGGCGCTGAGTGCCGCCGTCAACGAGGACTATGACGACGGCACCGAGCACGAGGTCGAATTCGACGGCGACAGGCATGACAACCATCACCATGACGGCCTTGTCGAGGAAGCCTCGGAAGACCTCACCGAGGAGGAATTCCGCGAGCTGATCAACGACCTCAACGTCGATGAGGCGGCCGAACTCGTGGCGTTGGCCTGGGTCGGCCGCGGCGACTACGAAGCTTCCGAATGGATCGACGCGGTTGCGGCCGCGCGCGAGCGCGCCAACAAACGCACCGCAAAGTACCTGCTCGGACTGCCGCAACTCGCAGACTGGCTGGAGGAAGGCCTGGAGGCGATCGGCGCGTAACGGGCCGGTAACCGATTTTGATCGCAGCGCCGGGGCTTCCAAAGCAACCTTGCATTGCCGGCGCCGTTTCCGGCCGATGGCAACGCTGAGCTTTTCCGGATTTTGCAGACTGGTGCTGCCTTTGGTGGCAGCAACCTTGCTGATCACGCCGGCGATGGCCCGGCACCACCATCACCGGCCGCATAAGAGCCATTTGGCGCCGGCCAGCGAAAGTGCGACGCCGTCGCCGGAGGCGCCGGCATCGGCGCCGATTCCCGAGCCGCGCCCTGCTGAAGAGCCTGATCGAGATTCCGAACTCGAACCGCAGACGCCGGCAGCCGTCCCGACGCCACCGGAAAAGCCGACCGAAGTGGCGCCTGAACCGCCTGCCACCGCACCGAAGCCGCCGGAGAAGCCCGCACAGGCGGAAGTGCCTCCCGATCCGCGTTCCGCTGAACTGCCAGCCGACAAGATGCCGGAAGAAGAGGTGGCCTGCCGCACGCGGCTGAAGGCGCTCGGCGTCGAATTCGAAGAACACAAGGCCGAGCATGATGCCGCAATCGGCTGCTCGATCCCCTACCCGATCGTTCTGAAAACGCTGGGAAAATCGATCGGCATCGGTTCCGGCACTGAGCTCAATTGCCGGATGGCCGAGGCTGCGGCGCGCTTTGCCGCCGATGTCATCCGGCCGGCCGTCAAGGCCGAATTCGGCGCCGATCTCAAATCGATCACCCAGGCCTCCGCCTTCGTCTGCCGTCCGCGCCACGGTGGCGAAAAGCTGTCGGAGCACGCCTTCGGCAATGCGCTGGACATAGCTTCCTTCACGCTGACGGACGGCAAAAAGATCGAGATCGGACCGGCGCCGCCCGAGAAGGATGCAAACTTCCTGAACACGGTTCGCAAGGCCGCCTGCGGACCGTTCAAGACGGTACTCGGTCCGGGCAGCGATCCCGACCATGCGCTGCATTTCCATCTAGACCTCGAGCCGCGCCGCCACGGCGGGACGTTCTGCCAATAAGAACAGATGCCGCAATTCGGCCCCAGGCGTGAATGCCGGCGCTGATCTTTCCTTTACTCTTGCCGACTAGACTTGTGCCATCCGGGGACAGGATGCCTTTCGATGGCTCGAATATTTGGCGCCAGCCTCGCCTTGGCGCGACTGAACACTCGTGCGAGCTTCGCCGCCGCCAGGTTGGCGGCAGGGCTCGCGATCACAGCAGTCTCGGCCTGCACCACCGGCGACGTCTTCTCGCTGCAGCCTGCTGTCGATGTCGGCAGCCAGACCGCCGCCGTGCCCGAGGCTCCGCAATATTCCGGCATGCAGAGGCTTGTCCCGTCCAACCCCTACATGACCCAGGCCGCCTATCCGCGCATGGATGAGCCGATGTCATCGCCCGAGCAGATGCCGGCGAGCGAGATCGACTGCCGCAATGAGCTGAAACGGCTCGGCGTCGTTTACCAGGACATTCAGCCGATCCACGAAGGCCAGTGCGGCATCGACTTCCCGGTGAAAGTTTCGGCCATCGGCAGCGTCGAGATGAAGCCCGCCGCCACGCTGACCTGCAACATGGCCGCAACCTTTGCCGCCTGGACTAGGAACGAGCTCGTGCCGGCCGCCCGCTGGCGCTATTTCTCCGGCGTCAAGGCCATCCACCAGGGGTCGAGCTATTCCTGCCGCAACATCGCCGGCGAGGGCGTCTTATCCGAACACGGCAAGGGCAACGCGCTCGACGTCATGAGCATCGAGCTCAACAATGGCGACGACATCGACGTGCGCAAGCCAGGCCTGTTCGCCTTCCGCACCCGCGGCTTCCTCAACAATGTACGCGCCGACGGCTGCCAGTATTTCAACACGGTGCTCGGCCCGGGCTACAATTACGACCACCGCAACCACTTCCACTTCGACGTCAAGAACCGCAGGAGCGGGTACCGCGCCTGCCGCTAACTGGCATCCTCTGCCCAATCCGCTGAACGCCGCGTAGAGTGGCCTGATACAAGCTTGGGGAGCGGTCTCTCGTGAGTGAGCGAAGCCTTCGGCGGCGCGCGGCGATCTGGCTGGCGGCTTTCTGCGCCTTCTATCTGGCATTTGCCTATCTCGCCGCGCCGGAATTCTGGACCTGGCGGGAGCGCGGCTTCCGCACGCAGCGCTTCGAGATGGTGACGCATACGCCGCAGGGGATTCCGGGCGACCCGATCAATGTCGGACTTGTCGGCACCGAGAAGGAAGTGGTCCACGCCTTTGCCGTCGCCGGCTGGGACACGGCCGATGCCGTCACTTTGCGGACCGCGATCGACATCGGCGAAAGCGTCTTGTTTTCCCGTCCCTATCCCGATGCGCCGATGAGCCGCCTGCTGTTCGAAGGCCGCGCCCAGGATCTCGCCTTCGAAAAGCCGGTCGGCGACAGCGCCGACCGGCGCTACCACGTCCGCTTCTGGCAGACAAATACGGTCGGCGACGATGGCCGCCCGCTCTGGCTGGGCGCCGCAAGCTTCGACCGCGGCGTCGGCCTCAGTCACGACACCGGCGCGATCACCCATCACATCGGCCCGGACATCGACGCCGAGCGCGACTTCCTGATCGGCGACCTCGATGCTGCCGGCATGCTGGTCTCGACCAGCGAGATACCGGGGATCGGCGCCACGAAAGACGGCAGGAATGGCGGCGGCGATCCCTATTTCACCGACGGCATGGCGGTAATCGGCGTGTTGAGGAGGCTGCCCTGACCGAGGCTGTAAGACTCAGGCCATTGTGATGACGATCTTGCCGAACGGCTGGCGCCGCCCTGGGATGTCGCCTGAAACCGCTGTGCTTGAAAAAATTGTCATGCTCCAAAAATAGCGGCGGACTATTTTCGAATGCGCTGCAGCAATGCTATTGACCGCCTATGCTTTATGTTGAAATCGCCGTCGTGGCCGTCCTCATCTTGGTGAACGGCCTTCTGGCAATGTCCGAACTTGCGATCGTCTCGTCGCGGCCGGCCCGCCTCAAGGCGATGATCGACCGCAACGTCAGGGGCGCCGGTCGCGCCCTGGCGCTCGGTTCCAACCCCGGCAAGTTCCTGTCGTCGGTGCAGATCGGCATCACCTTGGTCGGCGTGCTGTCCGGCGCCTTTTCCGGCGCCACGCTCGGCGAGCGGTTGGCGCAGTATCTGGTCTCGACCGGCATCCGTGAGAACATCGCGGATCCCATCGGGGTCGGCATCGTCGTCGCTATCATCACCTATGCCTCGTTGATCGTCGGCGAGCTCGTGCCGAAGCAGATCGCGTTGAGGGATCCGGAGCGGGTCGCGGTCCGCGCCGCACCGGCGATGACCATCCTTGCCACCGTTTCGGCGCCGCTGGTCTTCCTGCTCGACATTTCCGGCCGCGCCATTCTCTGGCTGCTCGGGCAGACCGGCGAGACGGAAGAGAAGGTCACCGACGAGGAGATCAAGATGCTGGTCGCCGAGGCCGAGCATCACGGCACGATCGAATCCGACGAGCGGCGCATGATCGCCGGCGTCATGCGGCTTGGCGACCGCGCGGTGCGCGCCGTGATGACGCCGCGCACCGAGGTCGACTGGATCAACCTGCAATCCGACGAGGCGGCCATCAGGCGGCTCTTGATGGAGACGCAGCATTCGCGGCTGCCCGCAGGCGACGGCAATGTCGACGCCATGATCGGTGTCGTGCAGACGCGCGATGTGCTGGCCGCCCTTCTCGCCGGCAGGGTGTTGGATCCGCGCCAGCATGTGCGCGAGGCGCCTATCGTGCATGACCAGGCCGACGCGCTCGACGTGCTGGCGAAGCTGAAGGAATCGGACGTGCCGATGGCGCTCGTCCATGACGAATACGGCCATTTCGAGGGCATCGTCACGCCGGCCGACATGCTGGAAGCGATCACCGGCGTCTTCCGCTCGGACCTCGAGGCCGGCGAGGAAGAAAACGCCGTCAAGCGGGAGGACGGCTCATGGCTGCTCGCCGGTTACATGCAGGCCGACGAGATGGCCGAAACACTCGGCATCGATCTGCCGGAGAACCGCGACTATGAGACGGTGGCCGGCTATGTGCTGTCGCATCTGCATCACCTTCCCACCACCGGTGAATGCGTCGACGCGCAAGGCTGGCGCTTCGAGGTGGTCGACCTCGACGGCCGCCGTATCGACAAGCTGATCGCAACGCGACTGCCCGACGGCCATCGCCCGATCGCGCGGCGATAGATTCAAACCTTATGGAATGAGCACGACCTTGCCCGTCGAACGGCGCTCCTCGATCAAGCGATGCGCGTCGCCGGCCTCGTGGAGCGAAAAACGGCCGCCGATTGTCACCCGCAGTTGGCCACTCGCCGCCAGTTTGAAAACTTCGGACTGGCTCGCCTTCAGCACGCCGGGAGTCAAAAGCGGCAGCAGCGCGAAGCCCTTGAGCGATTGGTTCCGGCCGATCATCGCTTCCAATTCAGCGACCCCAAGCGCGAGACGACCGAGCGCCGCGAACACGAGTTCGCCGCCGGGTGACAGCACGTCCAGGAAATCCTCGGTTATCGCACCGCCGACAGTGTCATAGATCGTATCGACGCCGCCCTTCGCGACATCTCCGACCTCGGCCGCCCAATCCGGCACCTGATGATCTATGGCGGCATCGGCGCCAAGCGACAGGACGAAGTCACGCTTGGCTTTGCCGCCGGCCAGCGCGATGATCCGGCGGGCGCCCTGCCCTCGCGCCAGTTGGATGAGCAATGAACCGACGCCGCCCGCGGCGGCTGGAATGAGCACCGCTTTGTTCGCGGGCGGGCTTTGCCTGAGCTGATGGAAGGCCGTCAGCCCTTGCACCATCAAGGCCGTCGCCTCCTCGAAGGACAGCGTATCCGGCAACGGCACGGCCAGGCTGGCGTCGATCGTCACATACTCGGCATAACCGCCGAGAGGCCGCTCCGAGACAAAGAGCGGCGCCGCCACGCGGCTTCCCAGCAATCGCGGGTCCACGCCCTCGCCGACAGCCTCGATGGTGCCGGCGGCCTCGACGCCGGGGAACATCGGCAGGCTCGGCGTGACCGCGTAGCGATCCGCCCGCATCAGCACCTCGAAGAAATTGATGCCGGCGGCTGCAACCTTGACCAGGACCTCCCCGGCGCCAGCGGACGGCTCCGGAATGTCGACGACTTGCAGCACTTCGGGACCGCCGAAGCGGCTGAACTGAACGGCTTTCATGGCAGGCTCCGATCGCTATGGCATCGGGCGCGCTTTGCCACTATCTGCGTTCTCGCCGCTACACACAGATTTGTCCGCTGCTCACCAGGAGGTGACCATGGCCCGCACAATCAAGAAACTGCCGATGCTGCCGGCGGAGCGTGCCCTGAAGGTGATCTCCGGCCGCTGGAAAGCGGTGATCCTCTACTATCTGTTCGACGGCCCGCGCCGGCTCTCGGCACTGAAGGCGCTTATGCCCGGCATCACCCAGAAGGTGCTGATCGACCAGTTGCGCGAGATGGAGGAGCACGGTCTGGTCAGCCGCGAGATCTTCGCCGAAATCCCGGCGCGCGTCGAATATTCCGCGACGCCTCTCGGCCTCAGCCTCGAGCCGATCCTTTTGGCGCTTTGCGAGTGGGGGCAGCACCATGCGGACGAACTGAACGAGCGCGAGCGCCTTGCCGACTGCATCATCAGGCCAAGGCAGGCGGCTCAGGCTTCCGCAAATTGAAAAGGGCGGCGCAAGCGCCGCTCAAGCCTCCGCGAATTGAAAAGGGCGGCGCAAGCGCCGCCCTTGGGAAATGATCTTGAGAGGATAATCTCGGGAGGATGATCCTGCTGCGACGGCTCAAGCCGCCTTGGCTTCGGCGTCAATCGCATCGGCGGCGCGAGCCGCCTTCAGGACCTTCGCCCACCAGGCGACATCATTGATCAATGCGGCAGCAGCCTGGTTGAGGTGCTCGATGTCCTCGAGCTTCTTCTCGCCCTGGCGCACCGCCAGGAAATCGCCCCAGGCGATGTGGACGGCCGACTTGACCGGCGCCATCTGCAGCTCGACGGCATGCAGCCGGAGCTGCTCGACGGCCCGCGAGCCCCCGACGCTGCCATAGCCGACGAAACCTGCCGGCTTCTTGTTCCATTCGTTGGCAGCGTAGTCGATGGCGTTCTTCAGCACCGCGGTCGGGCCGTGATTGTATTCGGCGGCGGTGAAGATGAAGCCGTCGAACTCGGCGACCTTCTTCTGCCAGCGCTGCGCCACCTCGTTCTGCGACGGCGCCCAGGCGGACGATGCGACCTCGTCGAAGAAGGGCAGCGGGAAGTCACGCAGATCGACGACTTCGACATCGATGTCGGCATGCGTCTTGGCGATCTTGGCGATCCACTGCGTCGGCACGTCGGCGAAGCGGGCGGCGCGCGTCGAACCGACGACAATGGCGATTTTGGGCTTGGACATTGGGCTCTCCTTGCGGGGGAATTTCTGGTATCGTTTGGATACCGGCGCTATATGTGATACTGACAAAGCCGCACGCAAGGAGGCACGTTTTTGTTACTGAGGCACCCCCACAACACCGAGGACTGCCGCGCCGTGTCGGAGATCCTGCAACGGGTCGGCGACAAATGGACCGTTCTGGTGGTCGGCAAGCTGGGCGGCGGAGCGATGCGCTTCAACGAATTGCGCACGGCCGTCGGTGGCATTTCGCAGAAGATGCTGACCACCACCTTGCGCGGCCTGGAGCGTGACGGCTTCGTGACGCGCAAGGTGTTTCCGACCATTCCGCCGCGCGTCGACTACGAGCTTACCGAGCTCGGCCACGAGTTGCTGGTGCCAGTCGGGGCGCTCGGCGAATGGGCGCGCAAGAACACCAGTCGAGTTCAAGCAGCGCGCGCGAAATTCGACGGCCAGAAGGCCTGAAATCCTTGCGACGCAAGGGATTTCGGGTTCTCGCGGAAAGGCAACCCGCTCGCGTCAGGCCTGCATCCTGCATTCAATTTTGATGGCGTCCGCCGATGTTCGGCTGCCGTGTCATGCCCACTGCGGCGGCGCCGCCGTTCGGCCGATGATCGTCTGCCGCCGGTAGTCCGTCAGGCGCTTCGGCTCGTACTGCTGCAGCACATGGTGGGGCAGAGATCGAGCCCCGCTGCCCGGTTGCCGAGGGGCGTCTGGCCATATGTGCAGGCAACGCACGGAATATCTTTTTTGACCTCGGCATAGGCGGTTATGCCGAGCAGGCAGACCAGAGCGACGAGGGCTGCCACAAGCCAGCCGTTCAGCATGTGTTGACGCATTGTCTTTCCTCCAACGCCCGCAAAGTGGAGCGTGAAGGCAACCACTGGATGTCGCGACGTGCATAACCCGCGCGGGCGTTGTTACAAATGTCCTGGAATTGGAGAATCGGCTTGCGTCAGCTTTCGGCCGGAACCGGCTTCGGCTTGCCCTCGCCGTCGAGCGCCACCATGACGAAATCGGCATGGGTGACCTTCTCCATCAGGTCGGAGAGGTAGCGCTGCGCCCAGGCCTCGACCTTGAGCGTCATCGAGGTGCGGCCGACGCGCTCGACATGCGTGTAGATGCACAGCGTGTCGCCGATCTTCATCGGCTTGGCGAAGGACATCTCCTTCACCGCGGCCGTCACCACGCGGCCCTTTGCGCGCTCGGCGGCCCGGATGCCGCAGGCAAGGTCCATCTGCGCCATCACCCAGCCGCCGAAGATGTCGCCGGCGGCGTTGGCGTCGGACGGCATGGCAAGCGTCCTCAGCGTGAGATCGCCGAGCGGCTTTCCGTCCGCGTAATGCACCATGAGGAGGTCCTTCAACAGCTGCTCTGCCTGCACCCGTACCAACGCGGCTGCCATGTCGCAAGCTTTGCTGAAAGCGAAAGCAGCGCCGCTCAAGCGGTCGCTTTTTTCACAAGCCATGCCGGAAGCCCCGGCGACGCGGTGAGCCGGCAGTGTCTAGGGTAAGCGCCGGATTTCGGAGCCCGCCCGCGCATCATGCAGACCTATGATTTCATTATCGTCGGCTCCGGCTCGGCCGGCTCGGTCGTTGCGGAAAAGCTTTCGGCCTCGGGCCGCTATTCGGTCCTGGTGCTGGAAGCCGGTGGCACCGATCGCAGGTTCTATGTCCAGATGCCGCTCGGCTATGGCAAGACCTTCTTCGACCCCGCCGTCAACTGGAACTACAAGGCCGAGCCCGACCCCGGTCTTGCCGGCAATGCCGACCACTGGCCCCGCGGCAAGCTGCTCGGCGGATCGAGCTCGATCAACGCCATGGTCTTCATCCGGGGCGCGCGCGAGGACTTCGACGCCTGGGCCGCCGCCGGCAATCCGGGCTGGAGCTATGACGCACTGCTGCCAGCCTTCAAGGCGCTGGAGGACAACGAGGCCGGCGCCAACCAGTGGCGCGGTGTCGGCGGCCCGTTGCGCATCACCGATTGCTCGAACGCCGTGCATCCGCTGACCAAGCGCTACCTGGCCGCCGCCGAGCAGGCCGGCCTGCCGTTCAATTCGGACTTCAACGGCGCCACCCAGGAAGGCGTCGGCGTCTACCAGATCACCACCAGGAACGGCCGCCGCATGTCCACCGCTCGCGCCTTCCTGCGCCCGGCGATGAAGCGCAGCAACATCCGCGTCGAGACCAACGCGCTGGCGACGAAAATCCTGTTCGAGGGCAAACGTGCGGTCGGCATCGAATACGAGCAGAACGGCGAGACAAAAACGGTACGCGCCGGCCGCGAGGTCATCCTGTCCGGCGGCTCGATCAACTCGCCGCAATTGCTGCAGCTCTCCGGCGTCGGTCCGTCGACGCTGCTCACCGGTCTCGACATCCCGGTCATCCATGCCAATGAGAATGTCGGCGCCAACCTGCAGGACCACGTCGGCATCAACTACACTTTCAAGGGCAAGCTGCCGACACTCAACCAGATCCTGCGCCCTTGGTGGGGCAAGCTGCTGGTCGGCATGCAATACATCCTGCTGCGCTCGGGTCCGCTGTCGCTGTCGATGAACAATGCCGGCGGCTTCTTCCGCACCGACCCGTCGATGGCGCGGCCGAACATGCAGCTTTATTTCCAGGCCTTCTCGACCGTCATTCCGAAGAGCGGCGAGCGCCCGATCCTGACGCCTGATCCATGGCCGGGCTTCTCCGTCGGCCTTTCCAACTGCCGACCGTCGAGCCGCGGCGAGATCATGATCCGCTCGAGCAATCCGCGCGACTATCCGAGGATCACAGCGAACGCCTATTCCACCAACGCCGATGTCGACGAGATGCTGGCGGCGGTGAAGTTCGTGCGCAAGATCGCCGCGATGCCGGCCTTGGCCGAGATCATCGAGGAAGAGGTTTTGCCTGGTCCGTCGATCACTTCCGACGCCGATCTGATTCAGGATTTCAGGAAGCGCTCAGGCACCGTCTATCACCCGGTTTCGACCTGCCGGATGGGTCCGGACGCCTCGCGCGCCGTCGTCGATCCAAGGCTTCGGGTGCACGGGTTAAGCGGTCTGCGCGTCATCGACGCATCGATCTTTCCCGACAACATCACCGGCAACACCAACGCCGCCTCGATCCTCACCGGATGGAAAGGCGCCGAACTGGTTCTGGAGGATCAGAAATGAAAGTCACCGACGTCAAGACCTGGGTTGTCGACAACCCGCCGCCCGGCATCGGCGGCAAGTATTTCATTTTCGTCAAGCTCACCACCGACGGCGGCGTGGTGGGCTACGGCGAGGCCTACAACGCCACCTTCTCGGCGCATATCACCGCCAGGATGATCGAGGACATGGCCGAGCGTTACCTGATCGGCCGCGATCCGCACGATGTCGAAAACCTCTTCCGCCGCGTCTATTCCTCCGGCTTCACCCAGCGTCCCGACGTTTCCGGCATGGGCTGCTTCTCGGCGCTCGAAATGGCTTGCTGGGACATCATCGGCAAGGAGGCGGACAAGCCTGTCTACAAGTTGCTCGGCGGCCAGGTGCACGAGACGCTGCGCTCCTACACCTACCTCTATCCGCACACCGGCAGCGTCCATTCGGAAGATGCGCGCGGCAAGAACGTCTACAACGATCCCGACATGGCCGCGGCCTGCGCGCTGGAATATGTCGAGCAGGGTTTCAATGCCGTGAAGCTCGACCCTGCCGGCCCCTACACCGCCTTTGACGGCCACCAGCCGCGCCTCATCGACATCGACCTTTCGGCGCGCATGATCAAGGCGATCCGCGAGGCTGTCGGTAACAGGGCGGACATCCTGTTCGGCACGCATGGCCAGTTCACCGCCTCCGGCGCGCTGCGCATGGCACGTGCCATCGAGCCCTATGATCCGCTGTGGTTCGAGGAACCGGTGCCGCCCGACATGCCCGAGGTGATGGCGCAAGTCGCCCGCGCGACCTCCATCCCGATCGCCACCGGGGAGCGGCTGACCACGAAATTCGAATTCGCCCGCGTCATCGAGAACCGCGCCGCCACCATCCTGCAGCCGGACCTCGGCCGCTCCGGCGGCATCCTGGAGACCAAGAAGATCGCCGCCATGGCCGAGGCCTACCACATCCAGGTCGCGCCCCACTGCTATTGCGGGCCGATCGTCGGCGCCGCCAACATCCAGCTAGCGGTGACGCTGCCCAACTTCCTCATTCTGGAATCGCTGAAGCAGTGGGATGGTTTTCACGCCACGCTGCTGAAGAAGAAGATCGAATGGCAGGATGGCAACGTCATCCCGTCGAAGGAGCCTGGCATGGGGGTCGAGCTCAATGAGGAGGTCTGCGACGCCCACCCCTATAGCGGCAAGGACCTGCATCTGCAGATGATGCAGACGCCGCTGATGCCGTGACCGCGCGCCTCGCTTACGCCTTCATCGGCCTTGGCCATCTCGGCGGCAACCTTGCCGCCAGCGTGCTGCGCAACGGTTTTGCCGTCACCGTCTTCGATCGCGACCCCGCGGCGATCGAGCGGCTTGTGGCGCTCGGCGCAACGGCGGCAACAAGTCCTGCGGAGGCGGCCGCGCGAACCGGCAATGCCATCACCTGCCTCCCCTCGCCGAAGGTGAGCGAAACGGTGCTCGCCGGTCCCGACGGATTGCTTGAAGGCCTCCCCGCCGGCGGCGCCTGGGTCGAGATGTCGACCAATGGCCGCGACGAGATCCTGCGACTCGCCGCAATCGCTTCAGCAAGGGGCATCGAGACGCTGGAATGCCCGGTCACCGGCGGCGTGCATCTGGCGGCGGCGGGAAAGATTACGGCACTCGTCGGCGGCGACGCGGCGCTCTACGAACGGCACCGGCCGGCGATCGAAGCGATGTGCGCGAGGTCGTTCCTGATGGGTGCGGTCGGCTCGGCGGCGGTGATCAAGGTCATCACCAATATGCTGGCATTCATCCATCTCGTCGCCGCCGGCGAGGCGCTGATGCTGGCCAAGCAGGGCGGGCTCGACCTTGCCCAGGCCTATCACGCGATCGTCGCCTCCTCCGGCAACAGCTTCGTGCACGAGACCGAAAGCCAGCTTGTCCTCAACGGCTCCTACGACATCGGCTTCACCATGGATCTGGCGCTGAAGGACCTCGGCTTCGCGCTTGCCATGGGCAGGGACTTCGGCGTGCCGCTCGATCTCGCCGCCCGCGTCAACGCCATCTTCGAAGAGGGCAAACGCGCCTATGGCGGCGACGCCTGGTCGACGCAGATCGTCAAGTTGCTTGAGGATGCTGTCGGAACCGAGCTTCGCGCCCAGGGCTTCCCGGCCAGGCTGAAGGCGTAGGGGCAAAAACTTTAGCCATCTGTTTCAGATGGTTAGCTCCGCCTGCGGAATCAGATGTTGAATCCGTTGATTCAACATCTCAGCGTCAGCGCCCCCGGCAGGATTTCGAAAGTCGCAGGGATCCGGCCCGGCGACTCGCCGTCTATGTCGACCAGCGCCCCGTTCTTCTCGCCATCGCCCAGCGGCTCGACCAGCACCTTGCGGCCGCGCAGGATGGTGATCGCCGGGTGGTTGCGGTGAAGCCCGCCATAGAGCAGCCGGATATCCCGGATCAGCCCGAGCTTGTTGGCGGCTCGCAGGATGACGATGTCGAACTGGCCGTCGTCCAATTCAGCGTCCGGCGCGATCATCATGCCGCCGCCGAAGAATTTTCCGTTGGCCACCGCCACCAGCGCCATGCGCGCCTCGACCGGTTCGCCGTCGTCGATGGTGATCCTGACGTCCTGGAAGCGGTAGCGGATGAATTCGAGCACCGTGCGCCAGAAGAACAGCGCCTTGACCGAGACCTTGCCCTTGCGCTTGTCCGCATTGACCGCGCGATCCGTGGCGCCGGAGAGGCCGAGGCTGGCGATGTTGATGAAGTGACGGCTGGCCAGCGCGCCGTGGTCATCGATGTAGCAGATGCGTCCGGCATCGACCTTGCGCGCGCTGCCGCCGGCGATGCGCGCCAGCGCTTCCTCGATTCCGTCCGGCAGGCCCAACCCTCGCGCGAAGTCGATACCGGTGCCGCAAGGCAGAAGCCCGAGTTCGCTCGCCCGGCCGGTCTCGTGCTTTGCCTGCAGCAGCCCATCCGCCACTTCACTGGCCGTGCCGTCGCCGCCGGCGGCAATCACCAGGTCGCAGCCATCGGCGGCGAGGTCGATCGCCAGCCGCTCGGCATCGCCGCTGGTTTGCGTCTCGCGCAGATCGAAATCGCCGAAATGCTTCTTGAGCGCTGCGGCGACCTCGGGCCAATGACGCTTGAGCTTGCCGCCTCCCGCAATCGGATTGAGAACCACCCCGACCTTCAATCCGACCTCCCCCGAGGCATGCCGCCCAACCTGGGCGGCGGTTTTGGACAGCGACATAGATCTGACAAAGAACCGAGCAGCCGCCCGCAGTCCTTTGCCGGCATTGAAACGCGGGCCGAGTGGCGGGGCAAGGCTCATCGTCCAAAAGGCCTCAGAAATACGGCGCAGGCTGTCTAAGGGGTTTGGGCCGGCAAATTCCGAGCCTTGTCGCATCGGTCCCCGATAATCCCGCTATCCACAGGTCCGGGTCTATTCCGCAAACCCCTTATCCGGCGTACGTTGAACCCATCTCAGGCGGCTACCGAACGCCCTAGCCGAAAGGCAAAAGCGCAAAGGCGGATTTCCTGAGGCCCGTACGGCCCGGAACGAGAGCAGGTTCGCCTGTTGGAGGGACGGATGTCGGCGGGGCCGCGGAAAGCGTGCGAACGCCGACGGCGGACCGATGCTGCCATGAAGGCCGGTGAAAACCTTCGATGGCACGCTGGGCGAAGCCCGCAAGGGTGGAGAGCGGCGTGGTCTGGAACGGGCGTTACCTTCGGGTGGCGACTGGCAGGACCGTCAAAATCAAGGCTGGCCTGGCGCGACGACTTTACGGAAGTTGCTGCCGTAACCGGTTCCTGATCTGACAGGGAGGCGCTGGGAGAAATCCCGGCGCCGACTGTCCTTTTGGGCCACCGCTTCGTCGGCTTTTTCGCCGCCCTGCGCACGCTGCTGATGCTTTCCCGCCACAGTCGCAAGCCAAGCAACCTTCAGCAACACGCTGACATGCACAATTCACAATCGCGGCCAAATCCCGCCTTGTTCCCCGGCGATTGATCGTGCTGGGAACGAATTCGAAGGGACAGGACCGTGATCAAGACCGCCCTTGTCGCCATGACCATCGTCGGCTGCGACTGTGATGCCAAGCTCTGCGAGTATATCGGCGAGACGCCGGCCAAATGGGCGACGATCGCCGACTGCGAAGCGGCGATGAAGAGCCAGATGCTGCACCAGCGCAATTTCAACTATCCGCTGGTGTCCGGCATCTGCCGCACCAAGGGTTCGGCATCGACCTCGGAGCTCGCCGCGAAAGCATCCGGGCCGGAGCTGAAGCCCCCGAACCGCGTCGTCGAAACCATCGCGCCGTTGCCGCCCGAGCTTAGCCATCGCCCAAGCGCCCCGGTCGGCGCAACGGTGACGGCCAGCGAGACGGAAGCCGCGCGACCGGTCGCCTTCGAGGCAGCGGTCGACGGCGGCAGCGCCGTGCTCTACCGCACCAAGGCCGGCTATGCCGTGGTCAAGACCGACCTCGGCCGCGCGGCGACAGCGACGATGGACATGGCGAAGCGGTCGGCCAACTGGCTGGCGGGACTGGTGCCGAGCGGCCTGTAATCCAGTCTAAGGCGTGTTGAGACGGAGCATTTCCGGGTCATCCCCTTCAAGCGGACCGCCACCGGCTTTGTCGGCATATTGGCGAACGAGCCGGAACTCGTCCGCAACGTCGTCTTCGGCCAGAACATCGAATTCACCAGGGACGATATTTCGGACCGGGGATACACCAGGAACGGCCATCAGGTCGGCAGCTTCACCGTCTGCGTGACGTTCAAGAAAATGTCGAAGGAAGAAGCGGATTACATGCGCACCCAATACGGCTTCGACTGATGACGCCCGAGCAATTCCAGGAAAAATGCGCAGCGGTTTTCCGTCCGGAATTGGCGTAAAAACAAACGCTTAGAGCGATCAGCAAAAGCTGGACCGCTCTAAGCCCGTTATTCGGCCGCTTCGTCCTTCGCCCCGATCTTGCGCACCAGTGCCGCCGTCGCCAGCATCGCGCCGAGATCGGCGATCATCGGCGCGACATGCGTGTTGTAGTCGATCGGGGCGGAAATATCCGGCAGCTCGAAGAAGTTCTTCGACCGCGGCATCAAGAGAAAACCGTCGCTGCCGCTCAGCGCCACCCGGGCCTGGTCGTAGGGCCATGTCTCGCCGAGCCAGGTCAGCGCCTGCGCCAGTCGCCCGGTGACCAGCGGCCGGGCCGCCTCGACATTGTCGGTGCGGAACTCATAGGTGGCGTCGAGTTCGGCGACACCGGATGACAGCTCCTGCATCTTGCTGATGAACATGCCGCGAAAGAAATGCACCACCTTGCCGGCCTTGCGCGCGGCAACCAGTGTACCCGGGAACGGCTCGATGGTTTCGAACGCGACGATGACGCCCTTGAAGGCGGTGGTCTCGCTCTTACCGGAGCCTTCCCACAGCCTCGCCTCATAAAGCTCGAAGGGAAAATCCTCGTAGCGTCCCGATATCGTGTCGTCGAAACTCTGCCGGCTGAAAGCGCCGACGGTTTCACGCGGCATCCTGTCGAAGGAATTCGGCCGCGCACCGTGCTGGTAGCGCACGTCGCGCACGAAGCCGAAGACGATCGGCAGGAGCGTGTCGCGGAAGGATTGCTGCAGCCGGTTTGCCGGCCTCAGCGCCTGAAAATAGAGCAGCACCGCGACGATGAGGCCGCCAAAGTAGAGGAAGACATGCGGCGTCGAGAACCACTGTTCGTTGGGATCGGCGGCGCTGTTGAACAGCCAGGCGACGAGCCCGACAAAGACGATTACCAGGCCGACAAACAGCGGCACCCGCCAGCGGACCTGTTTCCGGACCGACGCCCGCTTCGCCTCGTAGGTCTCGATGTTGTGCCTGATGCCGGCGATATCGGCTTCGCTCGGCATGAAATCCGCTGCTTCCATGGCCACCCCCGGCCGCCGCTAGATGCCCCCCATGATAGCGGCTTTTGCGAGAAAGTCGCCACCGGTCGCGGGTGATCATTTGTCAGTCCTCTTGGCCCGGGAAAATCGCAGCCAGGCGAGCCACAACCCGCTGCCCCGTCATTCCACTCAGTGCCCCCACCGGCACCAGCCGCTCATGGCCGCCTTTGGCGAGGCGCATGAAGAAATGCAGCCGGTAGGCGGCAACCATGCCGCGCGTGGCGGCATCGGCGCTGACGTCGACAACGAGGATCGAGCCGATCCGACCGGGCCATGGCTGCCTGGCAAAAGCCGTGCCGAGGAAATCGCCAAGACCGTAGGCAACGAGCGTGTCGCCGATGCGCTCGACCGGCTGCACGACATGGGCGTGATGGCCGGCGACCAATCGGGCGCCGTGGCCTGCCAGTCGCCGCGCCAGCGCCCGCGTCGCCGGTCTCGGAAAGTGCCGGAACTCCCAATCCCAATGCGGCACGGCGCACAAGAGATCGACGCCTGCGCCGCGCAACCATTCAGCCGGATCGCTTCCCATGGAAACCCGTGCTCGAAATTCGGCTTCACCGACATTGCGCCAAAGCGTGAAGGCGGCGAAGCCGATCGTCAGCGGCCCGGCTGCGTGATGTTGGACGGGTCCACCCCTCACAGTGCCGATGGTGCGGATGCCGAGCCGCCCCAGCGCCGCGACCGTCTCGTCGAAGCCGGCAACGCCCTGGTCGAGCACATGATTGTTGGCGAGCGACAGCACCAGCCTGTCGCGAGCGATCCCGACGGCCGTCAGCGCGTCCGCCAGGAAGCGTTCGGTCATCGCATGATGCGTGCCGAGCCGCGTGCCCGCAACCGCGCTCGGTCGCTCGACGATCGGGCTTTCGCAGTTGCCGACCACGAGATCGGCGGAGGCGAGCAAAGCCGCAATCGCCGGATCGCATTCGGGAACCGCGCGATTGGCGACCGCCGAAATGTCGCCGACGAAGGCAAGCCGCACCGTCTGCTCCGGCGGCGGATTGATCAACGTCGCCGCCGGCGCCGCAAAACCGTCCCTGTCGCCGCCAAGCGACGGTTTCAGGAAACGCGGCAGCCAAGACAGTTTGTAGGAAATCGGATAGTTCGACACGCGATGCCCAATCATTTGCCCTGTGTGTAGACCGTTCCTCGGACCGGTTGAAGCCGGTCCCATGGCTGGCGACCGGTTGATCGCCAGCCGCAACTCCACTGCCGCCAGGCGGGCGTCGTCGGCCAAACAGGTGTATGGTCGCCGCACTGGGAGTGGAGAATGACTATGACGCGCATTGCCGGCCTGATTGCTGCCGCCTTGTTTCTTTGCCTGCCGATTTCGTCAGTCGCGGCGGAAATGCCGGTAGCTGCAAAAACCCTGTTCGAGGCCAAATCCGTTTCGGAGCGGAACACCGCCTTATCCGCGCTCGAGGCAGCGGCATCGGGCGATCCGGGATCGGCCTATGCGGCCGGCGCCGGCGAATTCTTCACCGCCCTGGAAATCCTCGCCGGCGGTCTCCACCGCCACGGTTTCGAGAGCCCGCAATCCTTCATGCTGCCGTTGATGCGGCTGCCGGTGCCGGACAATCCCAACCCCGAGCCGCTTACCTATGAACAATTCCGCGCCATCCTGGTCGCCTTCCGCGACCGGCTGGAGAAATCCGCCGCCACGCTCGGCTCCGTGCCGGGCGATGCCGATATCGGCATGGTGGTCGACCTCACTCATGCCGGCATCGATCTCAACGAGGATGGCAACATCGCGCCCGACGAAAGCATCGCCGCGATCATGGCCTCGCTCTCACGCGGCAGCGCCGACACGAGCGATGCCGCGCCGCAGCTTACCGTCCGCTTCGACCGCGCCGACGGCTTCTGGCTGCAGGGCTATGCCGAGTTCCTGATCGCGCAGGCCGACTTCTGGCTGGCGCATGATTTCAGGACCATGTTCGACGGCTCCTTCCATATGCTGTTCCCGCGCGCGAAACTTCCGTTGCAGGACACGCTGGTGCCGCCGGACGGCGGCATGAGCGGCAGCATTTTCGCCTCGGAATGGCGCTTCGCCGACTTCATCTCGCTGGTGCATCTCGTCAACTGGCCGGTGATCGAGCCGGAGCGCCGGCAAGCCGCGCGCCGCCACCTCCTGGAGATGATCCGGCTGTCGCGTGAGGACTGGAAAGCGATCCTCGCCGAAACAGACAACGACCGCGAATGGCTGCCGGGACCGCAGCAGAAAGGCCTCAATCCGCTCACCGGCCTCGAGGTAGGCGAGGACCAGGTGCAGGCCTGGCTCGCCGCGTTGGCCATGGCCGAGGACCTGCTGGAAGGCCGCACGCTGCTGCCGCATTTCCGCATCACCGGCAAAGGCATCAACATGAAGCGCTTTTTCGACGAGCCGAAACCCTTCGACCTCGTCCTGTCGATCACCGGCCCCGCCATCGCACCTTATCTCGAAAGCGGAAAAATCCTCGCCACCGACGACTTCGACCAGATCCAGCGCGAATTCGGCGGCGCCGGATTTTTGACTTTCGCGTTGTGGTTCAATTGAGGTGAAGCGCGCGCGACATGCCACCTGACAGCCTTCTGTCAGCAGCGTCCGCGGGGCATGCCTGCCATTTCACTCCGCTCTTTCCATTTCGGCCGAGTCCTCCCATATTCGGGCCATGGCCAAACGTACCGACAAGAAAACGCCCTCGCCGGCGCAAGAGGGCGCGCCGAAACGGCGCAGCCCGCTGACCGAATTCCTCGACGCCGCCGAGCCGCTGCAGCCCGGTGGCTTTGCCGAAGCGCCGCAGAACGAGTTCTCCGGCGCGCCGCTGACCGGCTCGATCTCCGATTGGGCCGGGCAGATCGAGCGCGAGGCGAAGCGCCAAATCTCCCCCCCTGAAGGGGAGATGTCGCCGAAGGCGACAGAGGGGGGCGCCGGAGGCAGCGCGAGACGTAAGGAAACGAGTCCGGACGTACCGACCCCACCTGGCGGCTCCGCCGCCACCCTCCCCTCAAGGGGGAGGGAAGGCGCTAAGCCGAAGAAGATCCCCGAACGCTCGTCCGCGCCCGGTCGCACGGCGCGCGGCACCTCGATGGGCGGCGCGGCGTCGGCAAAGGAGCGCGCGGCCGCCGGCCTCAACCCGGTGGCCGGCCTCGACATCAGCCTTGAGGACGCCGAGTCGGTTTCCTCTAGCGGTGTCACCGCCACGGTCGCGGCGCTGTCGGCGCTGATCGAATCCGGCAATCCGCTGCACAAGGACGGCCAGCTCTGGACGCCGCACCGTCCGGCCCGTCCGGAAAAGTCGGAAGGCGGCATCGCTATCAAAATGGTGTCGGATTTCGAGCCGGCAGGCGACCAGCCGACCGCCATCAAGGATCTTGTCGAGGGCGTCGACCAGAGCGACCGAACCCAGGTGCTGCTTGGCGTCACCGGCTCCGGCAAGACCTTCACCATGGCCAAGGTGATCGAGGAGACGCAGCGCCCTGCCCTGATCCTGGCGCCCAACAAGACGCTGGCCGCGCAGCTCTACGCCGAGTTCAAGAAATTCTTCCCGGAAAACGCGGTCGAGTATTTCGTCTCCTACTACGACTACTACCAGCCCGAGGCCTATGTGCCCCGGACCGACACCTATATCGAGAAGGAATCCTCGATCAACGAGCAGATCGACCGCATGCGCCACTCGGCGACGCGCTCTCTGCTGGAGCGCGACGACGTCATCATCGTCGCCTCAGTCTCCTGCATCTACGGTATCGGCTCGGTCGAAACCTATGCGGCGATGACCTTCCAGATGCAGGTTGGCGACCGGCTCGACCAGCGCGCCTTGCTCGCGGACCTCGTCGCGCAACAGTACAAGCGCCAGGACATCAACTTTGTCCGCGGCTCGTTCCGCGTGCGCGGCGACACGATCGAGATCTTCCCCGCCCACCTCGAGGACCGCGCCTGGCGCATCTCGCTGTTCGGCGACGAGATCGAGGCCATCACCGAGTTCGACCCGCTGACCGGCCAGAAGACCGGCGAGTTGAAAAGCGTCAAGATCTACGCCAACTCGCACTATGTGACGCCGAGGCCGACCTTGAATCAAGCTATCAAGTCGATCAAGGAAGAATTGCAACACCGCCTGCAAGAGCTTGAAAAGGCTGGCCGTCTTCTGGAAGCGCAGCGTCTCGAGCAGCGCACCCGCTTCGATCTCGAGATGCTGGAGGCGACCGGCTCCTGCGCCGGCATCGAGAACTATTCGCGCTATCTCACTGGCCGCCAGCCGGGCGAGCCGCCGCCGACCTTGTTCGAATATGTTCCGGACAATGCGCTGATTTTCATCGACGAGAGCCACGTCACCGTGCCGCAGATCGGCGGCATGTATCGCGGCGACTTCCGCCGCAAGGCGACGCTGGCCGAGTACGGCTTCCGCCTGCCATCCTGCATGGACAACCGGCCGCTGCGCTTCGAGGAATGGGACGCCATGCGTCCGCTGTCGGTCGCCGTTTCGGCGACGCCAGGCGGCTGGGAACTGGAGCAGTCCGGCGGCGTCTTCGCCGAGCAGGTCATCCGCCCGACCGGCCTGATCGACCCGCCGGTCGAGGTGCGCCCGGCCAAGAGCCAGGTCGACGATGTCGTCGGCGAGATCCGCGAGACCACGAAGCTGGGCTATCGCACGCTGGTAACGGTTCTCACCAAGCGCATGGCCGAGGACCTTACCGAATATCTGCATGAGAACGGCATCCGCGTCCGCTACATGCACTCCGACATCGACACGCTGGAGCGCATCGAGATCCTGCGCGACCTGCGCCTCGGCGCCTTCGACGTGCTGGTCGGCATCAACCTGCTGCGCGAGGGCCTCGACATTCCCGAATGCGGCTTTGTCGCCATCCTCGACGCCGACAAGGAAGGGTTCCTGCGTTCGGAAACCTCGCTGATCCAGACCATCGGCCGGGCCGCCCGCAACGTCGACGGCAAGGTTATCCTCTATGCCGACCAGATCACCGGCTCGATGGAGCGGGCGATGGCCGAGACCAACCGCCGCCGCGAGAAGCAGATGGAGTGGAACGCGGCCAACGGCATCACACCGGAATCGGTCAAGTCGCGCATCGCCGATATCCTCGACTCGGTCTACGAGAAGGACCACGTGCGCGCCGACATCTCGCAATTCACCGACGATGCCGGTGCGATGATCGGCAACAATCTGAAAACCCATCTCGAGGCGCTGGACAAGCAGATGCGCGACGCCGCCGCCAATCTCGACTTCGAGAAGGCGGCCCGCATCCGCGACGAGATCAAGCGGCTGCGCGAGATGGAGCTCGCGATCTCCGACGACCCGCTTGCGCGCGAGGTGGAAAGCCAAAGCCCTGCCTCAGGCCGCGAAAAGGGCAAGCACAACAAGGGTGTGGCCAAACATCGTACGGCCGAGGAACAGGAGCGTTTCCGCAAGCTCGATGAAGCACGTGCCGCCGAAGAGGCGGCCAAGGCTGCCCGGCCGAACCTCTTCCGCAAGCCACATCTCGACGAAATGGGCGCCGACGGCGCCGTGCCGGCGAAGAAGCCGCTGTTCGCGAAGCCGTCGATCGACGACATGGGACCTGGCACCGATATGCCGACCCCTGCCGGCGCGGTGTCGCGCTCGCTGTTCAAGAAGCAGTCGGCGCATGAAGCGCACGGCTCCGACTTCGGCATTCCCGGCGAGGCCACCAAACCGCTGTTCAAGAAGAACTCGCTCGACGAGATGACGGTGCGGCGGACGGAAAAGCCGGTGGAAGGAAAGAAGCCGGCAAAGCCACAGCCGATCTCCCCGCATGTTGGGGAGATGTCTGACAGGACAGGCGCGAAGGATCGCGACGACAAACCAATCGTCCGTCAGCGCGCCGGCATTGGCTCCTACGAGGACCCTGGCGACGCCCGTCGGGAGAAGGGCAGGCCAAGCAAGACCGGGCGGCCGGGACAGTAGCGCGCTGTTGCGAGCATTCTCAACCGGCGGCTAGAACGCGCGATGGTCGCTACTCGAAGACTCCAGGAAGACGAGTTCAAAGCTTGCTTTGCAGAGCCCATGACGGACGTCACCGCCACGGCGGAGGCCGCTGTGGACATATGGCCATATGTCGATGCGCTGAACTTGGATGAGATTGGCCTGCCCTATTTAAACGACGTTCACTACGTCTACCGGGACGCCCTAAACCGCTTCGATCAGGTTCTGATTGGTACCGGCCGCTTTAACACCCTTCTGGTCATCGTCGTCGATCTCGCCAAAAGCTCGGTCTTCGGGCATTTCTTGCTGGACTTGAACGAGGAGTACGGGGTGAGCGGTGGCCATTTGAGGTCTGTCTGACCTGTCGCCCGCCGACCCTTGCCATCTGCCCGTCCCCGGTGTAGCCAGTCCGCGCACTCGAACGTCTTGAAAGGAGGGCTCACGTGTTCACGTTCTATCGTCACCATCGTCAGCGTGGCCCGATTTCCGCCCTGCGAGCTTGCTTGCAGGGCTGACCGGACGGTCCGGGTTTTCCCGTTTCGATTTTTTGGTCTGCCCTTCGTGGTGCGCTATTCCGAGCATGAAGCCGGCACGCGCACCGTCAGAGTGCATCGAGCCGCTAGAGCATGATCCCGAAAGTGGGAACCGGTTTTCGAGATCATGCTCCACAAAGAGTCGGCCAAGACCAGAGAAATCCAAATGGCCCTGATCAGCCTGAAATCCCTCGGCGTCACCATGAGTGCGCCGCTCTTCTCCAACCTCGACCTCACCATCGGCGCTGGCGATCGGCTGGGTCTTGTCGCGGCCAATGGCCGTGGCAAATCCACGCTTCTCAAATGCCTGACGGGTGAACTCGAACCAACCACCGGCGACATCACCAGGTCGCGCGGCCTGCGTGTCGGCCATGTCGAGCAGTCCGTTCCCGAGGCGTTGCTCGACCGCAGCTTCCACCAGATCGTTGCCGATGCCTTGCCGGTCGAGCAGCGCGACAGCGAGCTTTGGCGCGTCGACGTCGTGCTGGATTCCCTCGACGTGCCGGAAGAAATGCGCGGCCGGCCGATGCGCGCCTTGAGCGGCGGTTGGCAGCGGCAGGCGCTGATCGCCCGCGTCTGGGTCACCGACCCGGACGTGCTTTTGCTCGACGAACCGACCAACCACCTCGACCTTGCCAAGATCAGCCAGTTGGAAACCTGGCTCAACGCGCTGCCGCGCGAGGTGCCGGTCATCATTGCCAGCCACGACCGCGCCTTCCTCGACGCCGTCACCAACCGCACGCTGTTCCTGCGCCCGGAAGAATCCCCGGTGTTTGCCCTGCCCTATTCACGGGCGAGAGAGGCTCTCGACGAGCTCGACGCCTCGACGGCGCGCAAGTTCGAACGCGACATGAAGGTCGCCCAGCAATTGCGCAAGCAGGCCGCCAAGCTCAACAACATCGGCATCAATTCCGGCAGCGACCTTTTGACGGTGAAGACCAAGCAGCTCAAGGAGCGGGCGGAGAAACTGCAGGATGCGGCGGTAGCGGCGCATCGCGAGCGTTCGGCCGGCGCGATCAGGCTGGCCAACCGCGGCACGCACGCCAAGGTGCTGATCACGCTGGAGGACCCGGCCGTGGAGACGCCCGACGGTACGCTGCTGTTCAGGACCGGCAAGCGCCACATCTGCCAGGACGACCGCATCGTGCTGCTCGGCCGCAACGGCGTCGGCAAGTCGCGCTTCATTGCGATGATCCGCAGCGCCATCGCCGAGCCAGGGTCGGTGGAGAACATCAAGGTGACGCCGTCGACCGTGCTTGGCTACAGCGACCAGGCGCTGTCGGGCATCGGCGGCGACGACACGCCGCTGGCGATGGTCTCGCGCCGCTTCGAGGCCGGCGAGCAGCGGGCGCGCTCGCTTCTCGCCGGCGCCGGCGTCGCTATCGAGATGCAGGAGAAAAAGATCGGCGCATTGTCGGGCGGGCAGCGGTCGAGGCTGATGATGCTGGTGCTGCGGCTGATCAACCCCAACTTCTATCTCCTCGACGAGCCGACCAACCACCTCGACATCGACGGCCAGGAAGCGCTGGAGGAGGAACTGTTGAAACATCAGGCGAGTTGCCTGCTCGCCTCGCACGACCGCTCCTTCATTCGCGCGGTCGGCAATCGCTTCTGGCTGATCGAGAAGCGGCGGCTGATCGAAGTCGACGGTCCGGAGGAGTTCTTCCGCGCGGCCGCCGAAACGGAGCGCTGAGACCACCGCAAAGCCCGGCCTTCTGCAAGCCGGCTTTCGGGCGCAAAAAATTCACGCGATCTGTCGGATCGCCGCAGCACCCTCCGTCCTTGGGATGCCGACACGATGATGCCGGCATCAACCAGGGAGAATTGATCATGTCGGTACTGTCATCCATCGGACGCATAGCAACCCGGTATGCGGCGGCACGCGCCCGCTACCGCAGTGAACGCATCTTGCTCTCTCTACCGGCCGCGCTGCGCAAGGATATCGGCTTTCCGGAAGCCTTTGACGCGCAGAACAACTCTCGTGTCTGAAAGGCGCTTCGATATTTGCAGCCCGGAGTCCGCCATTGACGGCGGCCGTCAGAAGGCGACCGCCGCTCAATCATGCGTATCGCCCGAAAGTGGCGTTGCCCGCATTGATGCGCGCTTTTCGAAAGCCTCGTACCAGCGCGTCAACCTTCCGCGCAAACGAAAAGACGGAAGGTGACGGAACTCCATCCACGACAGCGTGGTGGCTAAGGCTATGTGACCGACGTCAGGCAACACCTCATCGTCGAGGGCGCTTTCGATCCAGTCGTAGCTCGCCTCGATCTTCTCCCGATATCCGTCGGCAAGAGCACCAACTCCCAACGCAAGGCAATGCCAGTCTGCGCCAGGTCTTGGGCGACCGACTGCAGCCTCAACGCCTGCCAGCGTCCCTCCCCGTCCTGCGGCAGCAGCTTGCGACCGTCATGCAAAGTGTCGAGATAGGCGCAGATCACGTCTGAATCGAAGATCGGCGTCGCATCGGGTCGCAACAGCACCGGCACCTTGCCGAGCGGGTTTTCAGCGTAGACGCGAGCATTGCGCAATGTCGGGCTGGTCTCGTGATGAATGACCTCGAGCCGGCCGGCAATGCCGACCTCGTGAGCGAAGACGAGCGTTTTGCGCGCGAAGGGAGAATGTGTTTGATAGTAAAGGATCATCGTAGCCTCGGAGCGGCGTCTGGTTCCGCCTTTTCTAGCCCGCAAGCCGCGAGAATTGCGCTCTGAATGGGGCCAGCCGATGCAAGTTCGTTTCACGGCCTTTCATTCAACCACTGGTGCCCAGGGCCCGGCCCTCTGAAAAAATTTCCGCGACCGTGTAGGATTGCTGTCGCCTCGTCCGTCTTTGATCGCAAGGCCCAATCAACCCGTGAAGAGGAACACGCAGATGACCGACCAGACCCCACCCCGCGCCAAGGTGCTTGGCGGACTGACCCCCTATCTGCAGGTCGACGGCGCCATCAAGGCGGCCGAGTTCTACAAGAAGGCTTTCGGGGCCGAGGAGGTCTTTGCCTATCCGCCGGACGACAAGGGCCGCACCATGCATATCCATCTCTATGTCAACGGCTCGACGCTGATGCTGGGCGACGCCTATCCCGAACACGGCCATCCGCATCAGGCGGCGCAGGGCTACGTGCTGCAGCTCCATCTCGGCAGCGAAGACATCGATGCCTGGTGGCAGCGCGCCGTCGACGCCGGCTGCGAAGTCGTCACGCCGCTGCAGGTGATGTTCTGGGGCGACCGCTGGGGCCAGGTGAAGGATCCGTTCGGCGTCGCCTGGGCGATGAACGCGCCGGTGAAATAGGTTTCCTAGCGAGCAAGCGTCGCCCACCGCGCCGGGTCGTATCCGCGCCGACCCGGCGTCCGTTTTCAGCAAAGGAGTACACCATGTCCTATGTCGATGGTTTCGTGCTTGCCGTGCCGAAGGCAAATCTCGATGACTACAAGAAAATGGCTGGCAATGCCGGCGCCGTCTGGATGGAGCACGGCGCGCTCGCCTATGTCGAATGCATTGGCGACGACGTGCCTTACGGCGAGCTGACCTCGTTTCCGCGCGCCGTGCAGGCGAAGGACGACGAGGTCGTCATCTTCGCCTGGGTCGTGTACGGCTCCAGGCAGAGCCGCGACGCGGTCATGGCGAAAGTGATGGCCGATGAGCGCCTCAAGATGGACTGGTCGACAATGCCGTTCGACGGCAAGCGCATGATCTTCGGCGGCTTCCAGCCGTTCATCGAGCTTTGAGTAGCTTGACCCCAAGGTAGGCTGAGATTGAGGTCAGGCCGAGCCGAGAAAGGTGGTTTCCGAGAACCGAACGGAGCGTACGTTAAGTACGTGAGTACCGGCCTATGCCGGCCGTAGCCTTAACTGCCACGCCACTCTCATGTCATGATGCTTCGGCCGGCTCTCATGTCATGATGCTTCGGCCGGCGAAGGCCGGAAGCGCAGGTAACCACCGTTCGCAGGCCGGCCTCACCTTAATATCAGCCTAGCTTATCGAGCAGCGGCTTCAGCCTGTCCCCATAGCGCTTCCACAGATCGACCGAGCCCTGATACATCGGCTGGCGCACCTGCGCGGCCGACGCCGTGCGCACCGGCCGGTCGGTCTCGTGGAACGCCAGCACCTTGTCGTCCCAGGGCAGGCCGAGATGCGCCATCAAGGCGCGTGTCTGCCCTTCCTGGTCGGCGACGAAATCCTCATAACGGACATCGTGGACGACGCCGGGCAGCACCTTGTGCCAATGCGCCATGATGTCGGCATAGAGGTTGTGGAAATCGGCGAGCTCGCCGAGATCATAGCCGTAGCGGTGGCTGTCGCCGCGGAAATGCACCTTGAAGATCGACAGACACGTGGCCGCAGCGTCGCGCGCGCAATGCACGATCTTCGCCTTCGGCAGCATCATGTGAAGGAAGCCGACCAGCAGGAAGTTGCCCGGCATCTTGTCGGTGACGTGGCGGAAGCCCGGATAGCGGGTATGCAGCATGTCGAGATAGGCCTGCCCCGCCTCGGCGAAGGCCTTGTCCGGCATGTCGGCGATCCCCCAGGGAAAGCCGCCCTGCATGCTCATCGGAAACTGCTTGCCGACCGCCGTCTTCAGGATGCTGAGCTCGCCGGCGCCGAAAACCTGGGGATGGCTGGCGATGATCTGCTCGACCAGCGTCGTGCCGGAACGCGGCATGCCGACGACGAAGATCGGCGCATCGTCGGCAATGTCGCTTGGTTTGTGCTTCTCGAAGAAGGCCTTGTCGAACACCGCCTTCATCGCCTCGAACTCGTCGCGTGTCCTCACCGGATCGTAGTCGATGCCCTTGCGGCGGATCGCGTTGCCCTCGGCGAAATAGTCGAAGGCGCGGCCATAGTCCTTCAGGTCGTCATTGGCCTTGCCGAGGCCGAAGGAAAGCTGCATGCGCGCGAGGCTGTCCTGCGGCGCCTTGGCGTGCTCGGCCTCCATGCTCGCAAGCTCGGGGTCGCGCTCGGACTGGCGTTTGACCTGGGTCAGCAGAAGCCAGGCCTTCGCCATGGCGGGAGCGATCGCCACCGCCTGGCGGGCAAGATCGGCGGCTTCAGTGAGCTTGCCCTTCTCCATCATGGCGACGCCGAGCCCATAGAGCAGCTCCGCATCCTTGGGCCGGATCGACAGCGACTCGCGAAACAATGCAATCGCCTCGTCCAGCCGCCCGGCTTCCTGTAGCGTTTCGGCAAGGCCGATGCGGGCGCGGACATGGAACGGGTTGCGGCCGATCGTGCCGCGGTAGATCTCCTCGGCGCCCTCGAACTGGCCGAGCTGCTTCAGCGACGAGCCGAGATTGTCGCGCGCTGCCAATTGGTCCGGTCGGATGTCCACAGCACCGCGGAAGAAATCGACAGCGGCGGCGACGCGACCGAGGTCGCGCATGACCGTGCCCATATTGTTGAGGAAATCGGCATTCCTGGGCTGCAGCGTCACCGACTGCTCGATCAGGTCGAGCCCTTCCTCGCTGCGGCCGGTCTGATGCAGGAGAAGCCCGAGGAAATGCAGTGCAGCGGCATGGTTCGGCTGCTGTCCCAGCACCTGCCGGTAAAGCTGCTCCGCTTCCTGTCGGCGCCCTGCCTGGTGCAGTTGCAGCGCCCGCTGCACATGAGGATCGAGCGGGCTCGCCGAACTGGCCTTGCCACTCGCGCCCGCCGCTCTTCTCTGATCTCTGTTAATGGGAAACCTGCCGTGTTTGTCCGCCCGCCGGACCTAAGCCAAGCGGACGGGAGATGCAAGTGTGTGCGTAGCGCTCCGACGAGCTGCCCGCGACGCGGAACGCAAACCGGGCCTCGCTAGCAAGGTCCATCGCCGACGATGCGGTAGTCCGCCGCGCGGGCTTCGCATGCATTCGGGAAAGTGCGCAATTCGCCGCGGCGCCTGGCGCAGACCGGCGCGTATTCGCGCGTGCAGAAGGTTTCTCCGTCGCCGGCCCCACCGCCACCATCCCGGCAAGGGCCGTCACGCACGATACGATACCCTGCCCTCTCCGCCTGGCAGGCATTGGCGAAGGTCTGGCGGTCGCCGCCGCGCCGTGCGCAGACCGGTTCGTATTGCATGGTGCAGAGCTGCGGATGCGGCCTCGGCGGGCGTGGACGCGGTCCTTCGTCGACGACCACCGTACAGGCCGCCAGCAATGCCGACAGAAGCAGGGCGACAAGGCCCTGCCCCGAAACGATTGCCGCAAGAAATCGCATCGGGTTCCCTCCTCGGCTGCCAAAAACCGGCATCAACTCGCGCAATCCTCGCTATTCCGGCATCAAAGGCAACCCCGGTCGGTGATTTGGCCTGACCGAATGAACCCGGCGCCGCAGAGCCTTCGCGCTGGCCTATGCCTGGCTTTTCTCTGGCCGATGACCAGTCAAGACGCCGGGTCTATCGATGCCCTGCGTTGGGCGCGCCAAGGGCCGCCCGCGGCGCCGTCTTGCAACCATCACGTTTCCGTGTAATAAATTTGGCGTTCGGGCATTTGCGACCCGGAGAGCGGCACGTTTTGGACGACCTTTCCCCGATAGTGTGAATCTCTGACGGCCCCGTTTTTCGGCGGGGGCTTTGACCATGCGCGAATGCATGACAGCCGAAGCAACCACCGGGACTTGCCCAAGCCACCAGACAGCGGGCAGGCCCCCGAGACTGATACGGGTGAAGGAGTTTCCCCATGGCCCAGACCGGCACCGTAAAGTTCTTCAACGCCACCAAAGGCTTCGGCTTCATCACGCCTGACGGCGGCGCCAAGGACGTGTTCGTCCACATCTCCGCGATCGAGGCCTCGGGCCTGCGCACGCTCGTCGACGGCCAGAAGGTCACCTTCGACGTCGAGCCGGACCGCATGGGCAAAGGCCCGAAGGCGGTCAACCTGCGCGCCGCCTGAGCAGGCAAAGCTGCCTGTTCTGAGCTGATGAACGGCGTGGCAGGATCATGAGCAGGCTTCGCAAGAAGCTTGAGTTTTCGAGGGCGCGACGGTTCCGTCGCGCCCTTTTTTGTCCGGCAAATGGTTGGATTGGCAGGCGAAAACTTTCTCTTGCCGATAGCGCTAAAATAAAGGACAAATTTCCTCTCGGGCAGTTTGCCGGCCCGAGACTGACTTGATGGGATCAAAGGAGCTTCCCATGCCGCAGACCGGCACCGTCAAATTCTTCAACCATGCCAAGGGCTTCGGCTTCATCACGCCCGACGATGGCGCGAAGGATGTCTTCGTCCATATTTCGGCCGTGCAGGCGTCGGGCCTTCCCGGTCTCGAGGATGGGCAGAAAGTGACATTCGACACCGAGCCGGACAAGCGCGGCAAGGGTCCGAAGGCCGTCAATCTGTCTATCGGCTGAGCCGGCTCAAGACAGATCCGACGGAGGCTGAGCAGGCGGGACGCCCCCGCAGAGCTCGGAATTTTGTTCGAGCCGCGAAACCGTTTCGACCAATTTCGTTCAGCCTCCGTTCAGCCACGGTCTCCTATTAACCTTTGCTAAAGCCGATCCGCATCCCCTGAAAAATACGCGGGCCGGCGCGAAGGAGACCGAAAATGAACCGATTTCTCAAGACCGCCATCCTGACCGCCGGCATTGCCGCGACCACTTTGGCCACCTTCTCGGCGGCCAATGCTGACGATTGGCGCTGGCGTCGTCATCATCACAATGGCGGCGACGCCCTCGCCGCCGGCGTTGTCGGCCTCGCGGCAGGCGCCCTGATCGGCAGCGCGCTCAGCAATCCCGGGCCGAGGTACTACGATCCGGCCTATGAGGACGGCTATTATGTCGACCGGCCCGTTCGCCGCTACTACGTTCAGCCGCGTGTCGTCTATGCCGACCGCTATGCCGAGCCGTGGACCCGCGACTGGTACGAGTACTGCTCGGACCGCTACCGCACCTTCAACTCGCGTACCGGCACCTTTACCGGCAATGATGGCGAGCAGCATTTCTGCGTCGCCAACTAACAGACTTAGGGTTCCCTGCCCCGAGCAAAGCGCCGCCTCTCCGCGGCGCTTTTGTTTTGTATGCAGGTCAGACCAAAAATGGATTGGTCCGGCGCTCCTCGCCGAAGCGGCCGCCCGGACCGTGGCCGCAGATGAAGCCGATATCGTCGCCGAGCGGCAGAAGCTTGTCCTTGATCGAGGCGATCAGCGCGGCGTGATCGCCGCCCGGCAGATCGGTGCGGCCGATCGAGCCGCGAAACAGCACGTCGCCGACATGGGCGAACTTGGCCGCGCGATTGTAGTAGACGACATGGCCCGGCGCATGCCCCGGACAATGCAGCACCTCGAATTGATGCTCGCCGAACGAGACCGTGTCGCCTTCGCTGAGGAAACGGTCCGGGATGCAATTTCGCACCGGATCGGCAAGGCCGAAACGCCTGGCCTGGTTCTCGAGATTGGCAAGCAGCGGCCGATCGGCCTCATGCGGGCCGATGATCTCGATGCCGAGCACGTCCTTCAGTTGCATCGCTCCGCCGGCATGATCGATATGGCCATGGGTGATCCAGATCGCCTCCGCGGTGATCGCGTTGTCCTTCAGCGCTGCCAGTATCTTGTCGACATCGCCGCCTGGATCGACGACGACGCCGTTCCTATGGTTCATGTCGAACAGGATGGTGCAGTTCTGCTGGAAGGGCGTGACCGGCACGATGCCGGCATTGAGCTGACCCATGACTTTCCTTTCGAAGTGTCGTCCTGATGTAGAGACCGCGGCGGACTGCGTCCACCGTCACCTCGGGCGAATGATCCTCGAAAAGAAATGGGCGGCCGTAGCCGCCAGCAATAGTTGAAAAGAAATGGGCGGCCGTAGCCGCCCATGCGCAGGTCCGAAAGGTATCTGACCTATTTCTTCATCGCGCCCATGACCGCGCCGATGATGGCGGTTAGGATTGCGCCGCCGCCGGCGCCGCCGACGATGTTCTGTACGTTCAACGCGCTGCCCAATCCGCCCGCCGCTGCCGCGGCCGCCGCCGGATCGACCGTGCCGCCGCCGAGCAGGCTGCCGAGAATGGCCGCGCCGCCGACGCCGCCGATGGCGCCACCGAGGATCTTGGGAAGCTGACCCAGTGCCGCCTGTTTCAACGCCGCGCCGACTGCCTGGCCGCCAATAATACCCGTAATCACCTGAATAACGATCGCAACGAGCGTGTTCGTATCCATGTACCTAGTCCCTCCATAGCCGCCAGCCTCCTCGGGCCGACGCCATCATGAGACGCCGAATTGTTCGAAAGTCAAATGCGCACACGCTTAAATAAAAGAGGCGGCTCGAAAACCGCCCCTATTGCACAAAAAAGCTGTGACTATCTCTATTCTGCGGCAATCGCGTGCTTTGGTTGCACTGCAGCAGAATAGTCGTTCATCAACGTCTTTGCGATCTCGCCGACCTCGAATCGGTACGGACCGATCTCCGAAACCGGAGTGACTTCAGCAGCCGTGCCGGTGAGGAAGCACTGCTCGAAGCCTTCGAGCTCTTCCGGCATGATGGCGCGCTCGATCACCTCGAAACCGCGCTCCTTGGCCAGGCCGATCACGGTGCGGCGGGTGATGCCGTCGAGGAAGCAGTCGGGCGTCGGCGTGTGGACCTTGCCGTCCTTGACGAAGAAGATGTTGGCGCCGGTGGCTTCCGCCACCTGGCCGCGCCAGTCGAGCATCATGGCGTCGGCATAGCCCTTGGCCTCGGCGGCATGCTTGGACAGCGTGCAGATCATATAGAGGCCGGCGGCCTTGGACTTGGACGGCGCGGTGCGCGGGTCGGGCCGGCGCCATTCGGCGATATCGAGACGGATGCCCTTCAGCTTCTGCGCCGGGTCGAAATAGCTCGGCCACTGCCAGATGGCGACGGCGCAATTGATGCGGTTGTTCTGCGCCGAGACGCCCATCTGCTCGCTGCCGCGCCAGGCGATCGGGCGCACATAGGCGTCCTGGAAACCCTGCTTCTTCAGAAGCGTGCGGCAGGCCTCGTCGATATCGGCGATCGAATAGGGAATCTTAAAGCCGAGCAGGCGCGCCGATTCATGCAGGCGCTCGTTGTGCTCGGTCAGCTTGAAGATCTGGCCGCCATAGGCGCGCTCGCCCTCGAAGACGGCGCTGGCATAGTGCAGGCCGTGGGTCAGCACATGGACCTTGGCGTCGGCCCAATTGACGAACTCGCCGTTCATCCAGATGAAGCCGTCCAGTTGGTCGAAGGGAACGGATGCCATGGAAACCTCCCGCGGGCGGGCGCCCGCAAATCGTTGTGTCATATGGCGTTTCGTGTCAGCCGCGCGACAGGTCCGAAAACGCCGGCCGGTGCCTGGAAACGTAGGCGGATATTCAATCCATGGCAAACTCAGGAAGTTCCGGAAAAACGGCTTCCGCTTGCCTTTTCGTTCGCAATCCGCCGAAAAGCTTGTCAAAAATTATCATTGCGGGGAAATTACGTCAACAGTACTGACGTAATCCTCGCTTGGGCATGGAGAAATGATGACGGATCGAAGCCCCGCAACCGGAAAACCGATCAGGACGGCGATCTCCGACGACGACGGCATCGACTTTGCCATCATCGAGCTGTTTTTCTTCGCCTATCGCGACTTCACCTCCGATCCCGACCAGATCCTTGCCGATTACGGCTTCGGCCGCGCCCATCATCGCGTGCTGCATTTCGTCAACCGCAGGCCTGGACTGACGGTTGCCGAGCTGCTCGACGTGCTGAAGATCACCAAGCAGAGCCTGGCGCGGGTGTTGAAGCAGCTGATCGACACGGACCATATTGTCCAGGTGCAAGGTCCGCGCGACCGCCGGCAGCGCGAGCTCTACCCGACCGCCAAGGGCCGCGCGCTGGCACTGGCGCTGGCACGGCCACAGTCGCGCCGCATCCGTGCTGCATTGGAAGATTCCGGAACCACCGAACGCGCCTCGATCGAAAGATTCCTGGAGGCGATGGTCAATCCGGAACTAAGGGCGCAGATCAACATTGTGCCTGCGCAAACATCGGGGAAGAAAAATGGAGACCACTGAGAAGGTTGATCATCCGGCAGCGCCCGGCGATGATGCGCCGCATCTGCTGGTGGTCGATGACGACACCCGCATCCGCAATCTGCTCAAGCAATATTTGTCCGAGAACGGTTTTCGCGTCACCGTCGCCGGCAATTCCGGCGAGGCCCGGCGCAAGCTCGCGGGGCTCGACTTCGACCTGCTTGTGCTCGACGTCATGATGCCTGGCGAAACCGGCGTCGACCTCACCAAGGCGCTGCGGGCCGAGAAGAACGTGCCGATCCTGATGCTGACGGCGCTGTCGGAGACCGACAGCCGCATCACCGGGCTCGAGGCCGGCGCCGACGACTATCTGCCGAAGCCCTTCGATCCGCGTGAGCTCATCCTGCGCATCAACAACATCCTGCGCCGCGGCGGGCCGGCGGCGACGCCCAAGGTCGAACAGCTCGTCTTCGGCCCTTACACGTTCCAGATCGCCAAGCGCGAGCTGAAGCGCGGCGGCGAAGCGTTGAAGCTGACCGACCGCGAGCAGGAGATCCTGGCGATCTTCGCCGCGCGGGCCGGAGAGACGATACCTCGCCATGAACTTGTCGGCGACGAATCGGATGTCGGCGAGCGTACCATCGATGTCCAGATCAACCGGCTGCGCCGCAAGATCGAGCGCGATCCGTCCAATCCGGTGTGGCTGCAGACCGTGCGCGGTATTGGGTATCGGCTCAGCGTGGAATAAATTACTCTCGAAGGCCCTTTGCTGAACGGCCATCGACGAGCGGAAGGCGAATGGCGACCACGCAACTGGAAAAGCCCAAGGGCGGCGGCCTCGGCGATCTCGCGATGCGGACTCTGAGGGCGATGCCGCGCGCCTGGAACCGCTTCTGGCGCCTGGTCGCGCTCTACATGCCGAAGCGGCTTTATGCGCGCTCCCTCATCATCGTCATCGCGCCGATGATCCTCCTGCAGTCGGTCGTCGCCTTCGTCTTCATGGAGCGCCACTGGCAGACGGTCACCCAGCGCCTGTCGCAGGCCACTATCGCCGACATCGCCGCCATCATCGACATGATGGAAACCTTCCCGCACGACGCCGATTACGCCAACATCATCCGCATCGCCCAGGACCGCATGCAGCTGAAAGTGGATCTGCTCCCGCCCGATCCGCTGCCGCCCCCAGGGCCGAAGCCGTTCTTCTCCATCCTCGACACGGCCCTGTCGTCGGAGATCACCAGGCAGATCAACCGCCCCTTCTGGATCGACACGGTCGGCAACTCCAACGTCGTCGAGGTCCGTGTCCAGCTCGAAGGCAAGGTCTTGCGCGTCTTCGTGCGCCGCAGCCAGGCCTATGCCTCGAACACCCATATCTTCCTGATCTGGATGGTCGGCACCTCGCTGGTGCTGTTGATGATCGCCATTCCCTTCCTGCGCAACCAGATCAGGCCGATCCTGACCCTGGCCGAAGCCGCCGAGAGCTTCGGCAAGGGGCGGCCGATGCCGCGTGATTTCCGGCCGCGCGGCGCGGAGGAAGTGCGCCGTGCCGGCTTCGCCTTCATCCAGATGCGCGAGCGCATCGAGCGCCAGATCGAGCAGCGCACCGCCATGCTGACCGGCGTCAGCCATGACCTCAGGACCATTCTAACCCGCTTCAAGCTGCAGCTGGCGCTGGCCGGCGGCAAGTCGGAAACCAAAGCCGCCCTCAACCAGGACATCGACGACATGCAATCGATGCTGGAGGGCTATCTTTCCTTTGCCCGCGGAGAGGCGGCGGAAGGCACCGGCCGCTTCGATCTCGATGCCTATTTCCAGAAGCTTGGCGAGGAAGCGCAGCTGCGCAAATGCAAGCTGTCGACGACACTGACCGGCGATCCGACCGTGCATGTGCGGCCGAACGCCTTTGCCAGGCTGATGTCCAACGTCATCGGCAACGCCTTCCGCTATGCCAAGACGGTCGAGGTTCATGCCAACCACGGCCGCGGCTCGCTCACCGTCACCATCGACGACGACGGTCCGGGGATTGCCCCCGACAAGCGCGAAGAGGTGTTCAAGCCGTTCCTGCGGCTCGACGAGGCGCGCAACCTCGACGCCAGCGGCACAGGTCTCGGCCTGTCGATCGCGCGCGACATTGCCCGCAGCCATGGCGGCGACATCACGCTTGAAGACAGCCCGCTCGGCGGCCTGCGCGCAGTGATCAAAGTTCCTGCCTAAATCGGGAAAGACGGGGTTCATCCGCCCGTCATGAAACCATGGTCAAGAGCGCGCATGAAGCGCGCGACCTTTATCGATTCGGCCATGCCGCCCCGCTTCGATCCCGCGCCTGCCCGGGTGCGCTGGAGCGAAGCGCGAGCTGCCGCTTGGTTGCCGTTCCGCCACCGCGCTGGCGCGCTCAAGAATCTCTCCGAAGGATCGTCATGCGGATCCTGATGGTCACCGATGCATGGCGGCCGCAGGTCAACGGCGTGGTCCACACGCTGGAGCGGCTGACCGAAACGTTGAAATCCTACGACGTCCAGGTCGATTTCCTGACGCCGAACATCTTCCGCACCTTGCCGCTGCCGACCTATCCGGACATCCGCCTCGCGTTGACGACCCCAGGTCATGTCGCGCGCCTGATCGATGCACGCAAGGCCGACCATATCCACATCGTCACCGAAGGACCGCTGGGCATCATGGCGCGCCGCTATTGCCGCAAGGCCGGGCGCCCCTTCACCACCAGCTATCACACGCGCTTTCCCGAATATCTCAGCGCCCGCCTGCCGGTGCCGGAGAGCTGGGCCTATAACTGGCTGCGCGACTTCCACAATTCCGGACAGGGCACGCTGGTCGCCACACAGTCGCTGGCGGACGACCTTGCCTCGCGCGGCTTCAACAAGCTGAGACCCTGGACGCGCGGCGTCGACACCGATCATTTCCGGCCGGATAAGCGCAAGGACACGGATTTCCCGCGCCCGGTCTTCCTCTGCGTCGGCCGCGTCGCGATCGAAAAGAACCTGACCGCCTTCCTCGACCTCGACCTCCCCGGCAGCAAGGTGGTGGTCGGCGAAGGACCGGAACTGACAAAGCTCAAGGCCCGCTATCCGAACGCGCATTTCCTCGGCCACCGCCCGAACGACGAACTGGCGGAAATCTATGCCTCGGCCGACGTCTTCGTCTTCCCGAGCCGCACCGACACGTTCGGCAACGTCATCATCGAGGCTTTGGCCAGCGGCACGCCGGTGGCCGCCTATCCGGTGACGGGACCGATCGACATCGTCGGCGACGGCGTTGGCGGGGTCGTGTCCGAGGATCTGGGCGAGGCCGCGCTCAAGGCGCTTCATATCGACCGCGCGGAGGCGCGCCAGCGCGCCATGCGCTACAGCTGGAAGGCCTGCGCCGAGATGTTCCTCGACGTGGTCGAGGAAGCGCTGGGGATGCCGCGCAAGCGCGCCGATCAGGATGTGGTGACGTCAGGCCGGCCCAGGCTCGTCCTAGAATAAGCGTCCGCCGTCCGGCACCGTGCGCTCGATGGCGCCGAGCACGACGGCGCCCTCTTCATCTGGAAAGCCCAGCGTCAGAACTTCCGACATAAAGGGGCCGATCTGGCGCGGCGGGAAATTGACCACCGCGAACACCTGCCGGCCGATCAGCGTCTCCGGCGTATAATATTTGGTAATCTGCGCCGATGACTTCTTCACCCCGATGGCCGGGCCGAAATCGATCTTCAATTTGATCGCCGGCTTGCGCGCTTCCGGGAAAGGCTCGGCTTCGACAATCGTGCCGGCCCGGATGTCGACGCGGTCGAAATCGGCAAAACCGATCTCGGGCTTGCGCTCGCTGCTGGAACTCATCGATGGTATTGGCTTCGCTCAGGCGTTTCCATGGGTCTCAAAGAGCACGCTGGACAACGCGTCCTTGGCCGATGTACCCGACCAGACGACGAACTGGAAGGCCTGGAAATAGCATTCGCAGGCTTCGAGTGCCGAGGACAAAAGCACCTCGACCTGCTGGCTCGAAGGCTCGACCCCGCCGGCAAGCAGCAGCGACTGGCGGAACATGATCGCGCCTTCCTGCTCCCAGAGGTCGAAATGGCCGAACAGCATCTGTTCGTTGATCAGCGACAGGAGCCGCATCACTTCGAGTGCGCGCGTCTCCGGCACCTTGATGTCGAAGGCACAGGCCAGGTGCAGCGCCTCGAAATCCTCCATCCAGGAGAAGGAGACGTGATAGTCGGTCCAGCTGCCGGCCACCGAAATCGAAATCTCATCGTCGCCGGCGCGTTCGAAGGACCAGTCATTGTTGTGGGCCACCTGCTCGATGACATCCACCGGGTGGATTTCGCGGGACAATTCGAGTTCGAGAAGTTCCATGGATGCTTCCTGTGTTCAGGGGAGCGCCACACGCTCCGCGGGGCACACACGACGAACAATCTTGTCTAGAACTCGGACGGCCAGGAACTTCTCAAACGCAAAGACCCCAGACCGGACCCACCGCCCGGCGCATGATCCCTGCTCCGAATCATGCAACAAATTCAGTCTATTGATCGGGAGTCGCGTGAACAGCCCAATTTTTCGCACTGCGTCATTCGCATGTGGAAAGGCGCTGTCAAAAAGATTCATGCAACGCCGGTAAGCGATTCACGGCAAAGCGATTTTTCGGATCGCGCTTTGTGGAAAAGTTTACGATTATTTTTTTGATCGAGGCTTCGCCGCGGCCGCCGGTGCGGCCTGACCGGTCAATTCGGCGAGCTTCGCCTCGAGCGCCTCGACACGCGCCGCAAGCTGGATGTTGTCTTCCCTGGCCTTCACCGCCATTTCGCGCGCCGCCTCGAACTCCTCGCGCTGCACCACATCCATGGAGTTGAGCAGGCGCTCGGCCTGGCTGCGGAAAGCAGTCTCCATCTCGCGTCGAACGCCCTGCGCGGCCCCCGCTGCATCCGTCATCAGCTTGGCGAATTCATCGAGAATGCGGTTCGGTCCGTTCGACATGGCAGATCCTCGCTTCGTCGTTTTGACGTAGTGGCGCGCAAGGCGGAATGCAAGCGAAGCTTGCCTTGACCCCGCCAAAACCCTGCCGCATGGTCCGCGCCCTAACGCGACCGTGCTCGGGAGACCCTGTTTGAGCGAATATTTCCTGCTGCCGCTGGCCTCCCTGCCCTTCCCCAATATCGATCCGGTCATCGTCAATATCGGACCGCTGGCGGTGCATTGGTATGGCGTCGGCTACATCGTCGGCATCCTCTTTGCCTGGTGGTACGCCAAGCGGCTCGCCACCAACACCGGCCTTTGGCCGGACGGCAAGCTGCCGATGAAGCCGGAGGACCTCGACGATTTCATCGTCTGGGCGGCCATCGGCGTGGTGCTCGGCGGGCGGACCGGTTACGTGCTCTTCTACGACCTGCCGCGCTACATCGCGCATCCGCTCGACATTTTTGCGGTCTGGCAGGGTGGCATGTCGTTCCACGGCGGGCTGCTCGGCGTCATCCTCGCCATGACCTTGTTCTCGCTCAAGCGCGGCATCCACACCTGGACGCTGTTCGATGTCGTCTCTGCCGGCGTGCCGGTCGGCCTTGGGCTGGTGCGAGTGGCCAATTTCATCAATGCCGAACTCTGGGGCCGGCCGTCGGACGTGCCCTGGGCGATCGAATTCCCCAATGGCGGCCCGTTTACCCGCCATCCCAGCCAGCTCTATGAAGCCCTGCTCGAAGGTCTCGTCCTGTTCCTGGTGCTGCGCTTCCTCACCCATTCGCGGCTGAAGCTGAGAACACCGCGCTTCGTCGGCGGCGCCTTCATCTGCGGCTATGGCCTGTCGCGCATCTTCGTCGAGTTCTTCCGCGAGCCCGACCAGCAGCTCGGCTACCTGCTCGGCACCAACTGGCTGACCATGGGCATGATCCTGTCCTCGCCGATGGTGCTCGCCGGCATCTGGGCGATGGCGACGGCAAAGCCGATGACGCAAACGCAGCCGGCATGACCCGGCTGAAGGAGCGCATCGTCAGCCTGATCGGCGCCGTGGGGCCGATCCCGGTCAGCGAGTATATGGCGCTTTGCCTGTTCGACCCCGAGGACGGCTACTACACGACGCGCGAGCCCTTCGGCGCCGCCGGCGACTTCGTCACAGCGCCGGAGATCAGCCAGATGTTCGGCGAGCTCGTCGCCGTCTGGCTTTACCAGGCCTGGCAGGGCGCTGGCCGGCCGCTCCCCGTGATCTTCGCCGAAATCGGTCCCGGTCGCGGCACCCTGATGAAGGACATGCTGCGCGCCTGGGCGCGGCTCGATCCGGCCTTTGCCGCCGGCGCTTCCTTCGCCATGATCGAGACCAGTCCGCGCCTGGCCAAAATCCAGCAAGCGACGCTCGCCGGGCAGAGTTCAGCCCTGAGCTGGCACCAGACCATCGACACGCTGCCGCAGCAGCCGATGTTCATCGTCGGCAACGAGCTGTTCGACGCGGTGCCGATCCGCCAGTTCGTCTATGTCGGTTCGGGCTGGCGCGAACGCATGGTCGGGCTCGACGATGCCGACAATCTCCACTTCTTCGCCGGCGCTGGCTCTATCGACCCGGCGCTGCTGCCGTCGGGCGTGGCGGGCGCGCCGCAAGGCACGATCGTCGAGGTGGCGCCGGCCCGTGCTGCGCTGATGGCGGCGATTGCCGAGCGCATCGCCGGCCATGGCGGCGCCGGGCTGTTCATCGACTATGGCCATCTTCAGCCCGGCATCGGCGACACATTGCAGGCCCTGCGCAGGCACGATCACGAAGACGTGCTGGCCAATCCCGGCGAGGCCGATCTCACCGCGCATGTCGATTTCGCGGCCCTGGCCGCAAGCGCCCGCGCGCACGGCCTCGACGCGGAACTGACCACGCAGGGCGAATTCCTGCTCGGCATGGGCCTGCTCGAGCGCGCCGGCGCACTCGGCGCCAAGGCCGACGACGGCGAGCGGCAGACGATTTCCGAGGCCGTCGAACGCCTCGCCGGCCCCGATGCAATGGGTAAGCTGTTCAAGGTGATGACGATCAAGCCGGCGGCGAAAACGGGCTGACATCTGCAGCCAGTCCGTGCAAGCTGGTCCCGCCACTTGCCCGAGCTTCGCCCCTTGCTGAACTTCACCTTGACGAAACGGCCTGCGCGGACAACAAACCCATCCATGCTGAATCAGACCAGACCCGATCCAGTACGCTCGCCTCTGCTTGAGAAGGCGCAAGGCATACGCCACGGCTATTTCACCCGCGTCGGCGGCGTGTCCGGCGGCATCTACCATGGCCTCAACATCGGCACAGGCTCCAGTGACGATCAAACACTGGTCGCCGAGAACCGTCGCCGTGTTGCCGACTGGATGGGCGTGCCGGCGGATCATCTCCTCACCGCGCACCAGGTCCATTCCCCCGATGTGGTCATCGCCAGGGAGCCTTTCGCAAGCCCTCGCCCCAAGGCCGATGCCATCGTCACCGATCGGCCAGGCGTCGCCGTCGGCGCCTCGACGGCCGATTGCGGCCCGGTCCTGTTCGCCGACGCTGAAGCCCGCGTCGTCGGCGCGGCACACGCCGGTTGGAAAGGCGCCTTCACCGGCGTGCTCGAAAACACGGTTGCCGCGATGGAAGGCCTCGGCGCCCGCCGCGAGCGCATCGTCGCCGTGCTTGGCCCTTCCATCGGACCCGACAATTACGAGGTCGGGCCCGAATTCGTCGCCCGCTTCGTCGAAGCCGATGCAGGCAATCAGCGCTATTTCAGGCCGTCGGCCAGTCCCGGCCACTCGATGTTCGACCTCAACCAATATACGGTCGACCGGCTGCTAAGCGCCGGCGTGACCGCCGAGGGCCTCGGCCGCTGCACTTACGCGGAAGAAGATCTTTTCTATTCCTACCGGCGCACCACTCACCGCAAGGAAGCGGATTATGGGCGCCAGGTTTCGGCAATCGTTCTGGAGAAAGAGTAATGGCGCTGCATTTCGAACGTTCGGAATTCGACGCGCGGCGCGACCGGCTGCTGATCGAGATGGCCGAGAAGAAGCTCGACGCCGTGCTTTTGTTCGCGCAGGAGAGCATGTACTGGCTGACCGGCTACGACACCTTCGGCTTCTGCTTCTTCCAGTGCCTGGTGGTTAAGGCCGACGGCTCGATGGTGCTGCTCACCCGCTCGGCCGATTTGAGACAAGCGCGCCACACCTCGACCATCGAGAATATCGTGCTGTGGACCGACCGCGACGGCGCCAACCCCGCGATCGACCTGCGCAACCTGCTCAACGACCTCGATCTGCTCGGCGCCCGCATCGGCGTCGAATACGACACGCATGGCCTGACCGCCTACAATGGCCGCCGCGTGGATGAACAGCTACAGACCTTCGGCCAGATCGCCGATGCGTCCGGCATCGTCGGCCGGCTGCGGCTCTTCAAGAGCCCGGCTGAAGTCGCCAAGGCGGAAAAGGCGGCAAGCCTTTCCGACGATGCGCTCGATGCCGCTTTGCCGCTGATCAAGCAGGGCGGCGACGAGGGCCTTATCCTTGCCGCCATGCAAGGTGCCGTTTTTGCCGGCGGCGGCGACTATCCAGCCAACGAGTACATCATCGGTTCCGGCGCCGATGCCTTGCTTTGCCGCTACAAGGCCGGGCGCCGCAAGCTTACCAAGAACGACCAGCTGACGCTCGAATGGGCGGGCGTCTTCCATCACTACCACGCTCCGATGATGCGCACGGTGTTGACCGGCAAGGTCTCGAAGCGCCACCAGGAACTGTTCGATGCTGCCCGCGCCGCGCTGCTTGCGGTCGAGAAGGCGATGATGCCGGGCAACACCTTCGGTGATGTCTTCGATGCGCATGCCCGCACGCTCGAAGCGCATAGTCTGACCAAGCACCGGCTGAATGCCTGCGGCTACTCGGTCGGCGCCCGCTTCACGCCATCCTGGATGGATATGCCGATGTTCTACCAGGGCAATCCGGAGCCGATCGCGCCCAGCATGACGCTGTTCGCGCACATGATCATCATGGATTCAGAAACCGAAACGGCGATGACGCTTGGCCGCACCTACCTCACCACGGAATCGGCGCCGAAGCCGCTCTCCCGCCATGATCTCGACTTGATCGTACAGTGAATCCATAATGGTTGGTTCACGCGGGCGCGTCGCCACCAGGGAGTGTTCGGGCAAATGAGACGATCGCAGGTGACGACCGTGTCATTGCTTGCGGCGCTGGCGCTTGCCGCTTGCACCAACGCCAAGGACGTTCTCGATCCTTCCGCCGTCAAGCCGCCGGCTAATTCGGCCCAGGCTTTGCCGGCCACCCAGGGCACATCGGCCACTACCTCCCCGACCACGACCTCGCCAGCCCCCGCGGCGACGGCGGCCGCTTCGACATCCGCCACGCCGGCCCAGACCGCCGCCATCGCCAAGACCCGGCTGCAGGTGGCGCCGATCGTCGGGGCCTCCGTGGAGGCCGCGGCACCCTTGACAGCGGAACTGCAGGTGCGCGCCAGGCAGCGCGGCGTGACGCTCGTCGGCAGCACCGACCAGACGGCGACGCATGTGCTGAAAGGTTATTTTTCGACGATGTCCGAGGGCAAGGACACCACCGTCATCTATGTCTGGGACATCTACGACCCATCGGGCAACCGCCTGCATCGCATCAATGGCCAGCAGAAGGCGCCTTCCGTCGGCAGCGGCGAGGGTTGGCCGGCGGTCGCGCCGGCGACCATGCAGGCGATCGCCGATCAGACGATCGACCAGTTCACCGCCTGGCTCGGCAGCGGTGGCGCCGGCTAGTGCGATCTGTTGTGTTGCCGGCTTGCGATGCCGACGGCCTTTGTTGCGCCTTGTCGAAGGATTCCCGATCACGAGGCTTGCAATACCGGCGCGGGCCGCTAAAAGCCCGCTTAAAAGGCTCATGAGAGTCTGTCGGGTCTCTCCATCCTTCACCAGGAACGGTGCATGAAGCTTTTCGCGGGCAATTCCAATAGGGTGCTGGCCGAAGCGGTCGCTCGCTATCTCAACATCCCGCTGGGTAAGGCCAGCGTCAGGCGCTTCGCCGATCAGGAGATCTTCGTCGAGATCCAGGAGAACGTGCGCGGCGAGGATGTCTTCATCCTGCAGTCGACCTCCTATCCGACCAACGACCACCTGATGGAACTGCTCATCATGATGGACGCCTTCATGCGCTCCTCGGCAAGGCGCATCACGGCGGTCATCCCCTATTTCGGCTATGCCAGGCAGGACCGCCGCGCCTCCGGCCGCACGCCGATCTCGGCCAAGCTGGTCGCCAACATGATCACCCGGGCCGGCGCCGACCGTGTGCTGACGCTCGACCTGCATGCCGGCCAGATCCAGGGCTTCTTCGACATCCCGACCGACAATCTGTTCTCGGTGCCGGTGATGGCCCGCGACGTGAAGGCGAAATACAAGCAGCTCGGCAACGTCGTCGTCGTGTCACCCGACATCGGCGGCGTGGTGCGGGCGCGCGCGCTGGCCAAGCGCTTCGACGCTCAGCTCGCCATCGTCGACAAGCGCCGTGAACGCCCCGGCGAATCCGAGGTCATGAACATCATCGGCGCCGTGGCCGGCAAGGACTGCCTCTTGATCGACGACATCGTCGATTCCGGCGGCACGCTCTGCAACGCTGCCGACGCCCTGCTCGCCAACGGTGCCACCAGCGTCACCGCCTATATCACCCATGGCGTGCTCTCAGGCGGCGCCGTCACCCGCATCGCCGGCTCGAAGCTGCAGGAACTGGTGATCACCGATTCCATCCAGCCGAGCCAGGCCGTGCTCGACGCGCCCAACATCCGCGTCATCTCGATAGCCGACCTGATGGGCGAAGCCATTTCGCGCACGGCGACCGAGGAATCGGTCTCGAGCCTTTTCGACTAGAGCGCGGCGCCGCTGGCCTGAACTGAACCGGTCAGGCGCTTGCTGCCTTCGCCAGCCTCACGCGCGCCGCGCATATAACCGCGTGGCGAGGCCCCAAGCATGCGCTTGAACATGGTGATGAAGGCCGGCACGCTGTCGTAGCCGAGGTCGAGCGCCACCCTGGTGATCGGCTCGCCATCGGCAAGCCTGGGCAGCGCGGCGAACAGGCAGGCCTGCTGGCGCCATGTCGACAGCGACAGTCCGGTCTGGCGATGGAAGGCGCGGGTGAAGGAGCGCCGGCTCATGCCCGCGGCATCCGCCCATTCGTCGATCGTGGCATGCGGCGAAGGTGACGCCACGAAGCGCCGGCAGAGCGCCGCGAGCTTCGGGTCCGACGGGAAAGGCAGGCCAAGCGGCCGCTCCGGCAGGTTCGGGATCTCGTGCAGCAGAAGCCCCATGATCAGTCCCGCGCGCCCTTCGAGCTCGCCGCCCTGCGGCAGCTTCTCCGATTCCACGATCAGGCTGTGCATCAGCTCCGTGATGCCGACGACGCGTAAGCCCTCCGGCAAGCCGGGAATAGCATCCGGCATGACATAGACCGAGCGCATCGAGACATCGCCCAGCATCTCGACGGAATGCTCGATGCCGGCCGGTATCCACATCGCATGGTCGGGCGGGACCATCCAGCGGCCGTGCCTAGTCGTCACCAGCACCACGCCGACCAGCGCGTGCAGCAACTGGCTGCGGCTGTGGCGGTGCCGCGGCACGTGGTAACCGTCGGGATATTCGGTCGGCAACGCGACCGCCGGCCCGACAGCCTGCTCCAGCCATTGCCAGCGGCTTTCGTGCAGCCGGCCGAGCTCGGCGGCGTCGCCCCTGAAGATTTCCCGGCCATGCGGCATCGGATGTGGCCCACTTGCGAAACTATTGGACCAAACCACGAAAGAAGTCGCCATTCAAGTACATTATAAGGCGAGCGTCCTATCAGACTGCCTGCGGTTCGCCGCCAAAAAGACCACGGAGCATTGCCTTGACCGATACGACAGCCACCTCCGTCGCCGCACCGGCGACGGCAAGCAACATCTCGGTGCAAGCCACGGCCTTCACCGTCATTCTTGCGGTGAGCTTCTGCCACTGCGTCAACGACATCATGCAGTCGCTGCTTTCGGCTATCTATCCGCTGCTTAAGGACAATTACGGTCTCGATTTCTGGCAGATCGGCCTTTTGACCTTCACCTTCCAGGTTACGGCTTCGCTGCTGCAGCCGGTGATCGGCATGGTCACCGACAAGCGGCCGATGCCCTATTCCTTGCCTTGGGGCATGGCCTCGTCGCTGGTCGGGCTGGTGGTGCTCGCTCATGCCGGCCATTACTGGCTGCTCCTGATCGGCGCCTCGCTGATCGGCATCGGCTCGGCGATCTTCCATCCGGAATCCTCGCGCATCGCCCGCTTCGCCTCCGGCGGCCGCTTCGGCCTGGCGCAATCGCTGTTCCAGGTCGGCGGCAATTTCGGCCAGGCGATGGGACCGCTGCTCGCCGCCTTCATCGTCGTGCCTTTCGGCCAGACCAGCATCTCCTGGTTCGCCGTCGGCTCGCTGATCGGCATCATCGTTCTGTGGCAGGTCGGCGGCTGGTACAGCCGGCTGCGCGCCACGATGGCCACCCGCAAGCAGGCGGCCCACGTCTCGCCCTTCCCGCGCAGCAAGGTCATGTGGGCATTGGCGGTGCTGACGCTGCTGGTGCTGACCAAGAACGCCTATATCGCCTCGCTCTCCAGCTACTACACCTTCTACGCCATCCATAAGTTCGGCGTTTCGGTGCAGATGTCGCAGGTGATGCTGTTCCTGTTCCTCGGCGCCTCGGCGCTTGGCATCCTGCTCGGCGGCCCGTTCGGCGACCGCTACGGCCAGAAGGCGATGATCTGGTTCTCGATCGTCGGCGTGCTGCCGTTCACCCTGGCGCTGCCTTACGCCAATCTGGAATGGACGATGGTGCTCACCGTGCTGATCGGCCTGATCCTGTCGTCGGCCTTCTCCAACATCGTCGTCTTCGCGCAGGAGCTGGTCCCCGGCCGCGTCGGCATGATCGCCGGCATCTTCTTCGGCTTCGCCTTCGGCATGGGCGGCATCGCCGCGGCGGTGCTCGGCATCATCGCCGACGTGAAGGGCATCGACTTCGTCTACCAGATCTGCTCGTACCTGCCCTTCCTCGGCCTGCTCACCGTGTTCTTGCCGAACATGAGGGAAGCCCGGAAGGCTGGATAGGCAAAGTCTTTGGCTGGCGGGCAGGTTAGCGCTAGGCCGTCGCCGCCAACTCGATCAGCCCTGCCGCGAGTTCCGCCGCCTCGTCGTCGTTGCCGACCGAAGCGAGCGCTCGCCATGTGTGGAAATTGATGACTGCGCGTACTGCGGCATTCACGTATCTCTGCCGCTCGCCACTGGTCGCGGTTGTTTCCGCCAGAATCCGGTGGACGGCATCGATGTACCGTCCGAGCCCTTGATCGAGGATTTGCTTGAGGGCCGGTCGCAACTCCGCGTCCCGCAGAACGTTGGCCGTCATCGGCTCCGTCTCCCGATACCATGCGTAAAGGTCTTGCAAAACGCGGCGCCGGCGCATGGGCAGTTCCTTGATCGCCAGCCACACCGCCGGGTCAGGCGCCGGATGAAGTGTACGCCAGTGAGATGAGCAAGCGGCAAGCAGCGACTGCTCGTCGGGGAAATGGTCATAGACGGTTACCCGCTGCACACCGGCGCGACTGGCGATTTCGCTGATCTGCGTCGCCGCCGGTCCGACGGTGCGATGGAGTTCGATCGTCGCATCCAGAATCGATTGCCGCGTCTCCGCTGCGCGCTCGGCACGCTTCTTCTGCTGGTATTTTCGCGTGCTCATAATTTCGCCTTACATCATGTTAGATGAAACTTGACAGCTTTCATGTGGTCATGCATTATCAGCTTACAACGTGTAAGATGAAAAGGAAAAGCGAAATGGAAACCGCTCGCAGCGTGCTCGGCTCCGATGAGGGCCAGCTCGTACATCTCTTTGCTCTTGGTGCTCGCTACATGATTGATGGCGACACGACCAATCGGGCATTCAGTCTCGTCGAACATCGATTGCCGGCGCGAGCTCTCGGCGCACCATTACACACGCACCGCAACGAGGACGAATACTCCTACATCCTTGAAGGCCGCATCGGACTGCAGCTTGGCGAGGACCTATTGGTGGCCGGACCGGGAGACCTGGTCATGAAGCCGCGCGGCATCCCGCACGCCTTTTGGAACGCCGGTGACGAGGAGGCGCGCCTGCTCGAGTTGATATCGCCAGCCGGGTTCGAAGGATATTTTCGCGAACTGGCACCGCTGCTGGCCGCTCAGCCTATGGACGAGGCTGCAATCGGCGAGATTGTCGCCCGCTATCAACTCGATATCGACTTCAGCAGCATCCCCGTCCTCGCCGAGCGGCACGGGCTGCGTCTCGGATAGATCGGATTCATCCGCTCGCATGAAGGAAGCGCGGAAGGCCTAGGCTGAAGCTGCAATCCGATGAACCTGAGTTTCCTATGAGAAAGCACCCGCCCCGGGGCGGGTGCTTTGTTTTTGCCTATGGAACCTAAGCCTTGAAGAAGGCAAAGAGGTCGGCGTTGATCACGTCGGCGTGGGTCGTGGCCATGCCGTGCGGAAAACCCTTGTACACCTTGAGCTCACCCTTCTTGAGCAGCTTGATCGAAAGCAGCGCCGAATCCGCGATCGGAACGATCTGGTCGTCGTCGCCATGCATGACCAGCACCGGCACATCGATCTTCTTCAGGTCCTCGGAGAAGTCAGTCTCGGAGAACGCCTTGATGCAGTCGTAATGCGCCTTGGCGCCGCCCATCATGCCTTGGCGCCACCAATTGTCGATCACGCCCTCCGACACCGTCGCGCCCGGACGGTTGAAGCCGTAGAACGGACCGGCCGGAACGTCGCGGAAGAACTGGGCGCGGTTGGCAGTCAGCGCCGCGCGGAAACCGTCGAACACCCCGATCGGCAGGCCGCCGGGATTGGCATCGGTCTTGAGCATGATCGGCGGCACTGCGCCGATCAGCACGGCCTTGGCGACGCGGCCGCCGGAACCATACTGGGCGACATAGCGCGCCACCTCGCCGCCGCCGGTCGAATGCCCGACATGGATGGCGTCCTTGAGGTCGAGATGCGCGGTCAGCGCCGCCACGTCGGCGGCATAGGTGTCCATCTCGTTGCCGGTGTCGGTCTGGCTGGAGCGGCCATGTCCGCGGCGGTCATGCGCGATGGCGCGATAGCCCTTGGACAGGAAGAACAGCATCTGGGCGTCCCAGTCGTCGCTGCTCAACGGCCAGCCATGGTGGAAGACGATCGGCTGACCGGTCCCCCAGTCCTTGTAGAAGATCTGCGTTCCGTCCTTGGTGGTGATCGTGCCGCTGCCGGAGCCGGCCTTGGTCTGCGAAGCTTCAGTCATCTCCATCTCCTATGTAATTTTCGCCATAAATAATATCGCGATAAGGATATGCGTAACGTCTTCGAGCTCGCTTGTCCATAAAATATGTATCACGATAATATTTTCCGTGGTACATGATCGGTGCTCAGTCGGCAAAAGGAACGCGTCGTGCCTCTTCCCTTGGACAATCAGCTCTGTTTCACGCTTTACGCCACCAGCATGACAATCAATCGTACCTACAAGCCGATGCTGGACGAGATGGGGATCACGTATCCGCAATATCTGGTGCTGAACGCGCTCAGCGAGGCGGACGGCATATCAGTGGGCAGCATCGCGCACCGGCTCGCCCTGGAATCGAGCACCATTACGCCGCTGGTGAAGCGAATGGAACAGGCTGGCCTGCTCACCCGCCAGCGCAGCCAGACCGATGAGCGTCAGGTGCAGGTCGATCTGACACCCGCCGGACGCAAGCTGCTTGTCCGGTGCAATTGCCTCAACGAGACGCTGATCGAGCGCTCGGGCATGACGCTGGCTGAGCTCGATGCCCTGAACCGGCAAATCCAAACGTTGCGCGATGCGCTGAACAGCGGCGAAACTGCCGACGTCGCCTAAGGTGTGTTGTGTTGAGATTCAGGTAAGGCCGGCACCGCCTGAATTTCAAAGCCTCAATGCAGGCCGAACTCGCGCAGCAATTCCTCGCGGTAGCGCACGAAGCGGCTTTCGCTGCGGTCGCGCGGGCGTGGAAGATCCACATCGATGAGCCGCTCCGCGCCGCCCTTCTCCTTGGGCAGGATCAGCACCCGGTCGGCGAGATAGATCGCCTCTTCCAGGTCATGGGTGACTACGACCATGGTGACGTTCTCCTCATTCCAGATGCGCGCCAGTTCCTCCTGCATGGAGATCTTGGTCATGGCGTCGAGAGCCCCGAGCGGCTCGTCGAGCAGCAGGATCTCGGGCTGCACCGTCAGCGCCCGCGCGATGCCGACGCGCTGCGCCATGCCACCGGAAAGCTGCCTTGGATAGGCATCGGCGAACTCGGCAAGGCCGACCAGCGCGATATAGAAGCGCGCACGCTTCTCGGCTTCCGCCTTGGATACGCCGCGCACTTCGAGGCCGAAAGCGACATTGCCGAGCACGGTCAGCCAGGGCAGCAGGCGCGGCTCCTGGAAGATCACCGCCCGTTCCTCGCCGACGCCCTCGATCTCTCTCCCGTCGATCGCGACGGCGCCGCCATCGGCCCGCTCCAGCCCGGCCAGGATGCGCAGCAGCGTCGTCTTGCCGGAGCCGCTGGCGCCGACGATGACGAGGCATTCGCCGGAGCGGATGTCGAGATTGAGCGAGCGCAGCACCGCAAGCTGGCGCCCGCCGAGGCTGAAGGATTTCGACAGGTCGCGTATCGTGACCTCGCCGCCGCGTGCGATAGCCATGGCGCCAGCCTCCTTGCTCAGTTGGTCTTGGTTTCGCCGGGGCGGTAGAGGATGTCGGCAGCCTTGAGCTTGCCCTTCGGCAAACGGCCGTCACGCTCGAGGATGCTCACCCAGAAGTCGACGTCGCGGTCGGTCACCGCCGCCTTTTCGCGCAAGCCGAAGCCCGTCCAGTAGCGCGCCAGCTCGCCATTCTCGCCGCGTTTGTTGAGGACATCGGCGAGCACCTTGCGCGCCTCGTCCGGATTTTGCCGCGACCAGTCGGCGGCGCGCGCCGACTGTTCGACGAAGTTGCGGGCGGCGTCGGGATTGGCCGCGATGAAATCGCGCCGCAGCACGATGAAACCGCCGGCGATCTCGCCGAGCACATCGGTGTCGTTGAAAACGCCGCGCACGCCGCCATTGCTGACCAGCTGGCCGGCGAAGGTTGCCTGCCAATAGCCGAGGCCCGCGACATCGACCTGGTGCGAGCGCAAGGTCTGCTCGAGCTGCGGCCCCGGCACCACGACGAGCTTTGCGGCGTCCGGCGGCAGGCCGATGCCGTGCAGCGCCTCGCGCACCGTATAGTCGAGATGAGCGCCGAGCGTGTTGACCGAGATCGTCTTGCCGGCAATGTCGGCGATCGATTTGATCGGGCTGTCCTCGAGCACGTAGAAGACGCTTTTGACTTGGCTGTTGATGCCGTTGCTCGGATAGGCGGCGACGAAGTCGTTGCCGCCGGCGATGGAGTTGATCACGGCCGGCGTCGCAGCCGAGCCAAGGTCGACGCTGCCGGAAGCGAGCGCGAAGAGCGACTCCGGGCCGCCCGCGGCATAGCCGACATTCTCGAGCTCGATGCCGAGGCCCTTGAAATAGCCGAGCTCAGCGGCGAGCTCATGCGGGGAGAAGCTGCCGCGGCTGGCGAGATAGCGGATTTTGATGGAAGCGGCTTGCGAGCGCGCGATCGAAGGCAGGCCGGCGGCGATGATGCTGGCGGCAAGCGGGGCACGCAGGAGAAGCGAACGTCGTGTGATGGTCATGGTCCGGCCTTTCATGGTTTCAGGAACGACGGTGAAAGATTGGCGACTTAGCCGACGGTGCTGCTCCAGCGGCAGAGCCGCCGCTGCAGGCTGACCAGCGCCTGGTTGGCGATCAGGCCGAGCGCTGCGAGGATGACGATCGCCGCGAACATCAGCGGGATCTGGAAGTTGTACTGCGCATTCATCACCTGGAAGCCGATGCCCTTGTTGGCGCCGATCATTTCCGAGGCGATGAGCAGCAGCAGCGCGGTGGTGGCGCCGAGCCTCAAGCCGACGAAGATCGAGGGCACGGCGCCCGGCAAAACGACGCGGCGGAATATGGTCAGCCGCCGGGCGCCATAGACCCGCGCCATCTCGAGCAGCTTCGGATCGACCTCCTTGACGCCGCTGATCGTGTTGAGCAGCAGCGGAAACAGCGTCGCCCAGAAGATGACGAAGACCTTAGAGGCCTCGCCCAGTCCGAGCAGAAGGATGAACACCGGGTAGAGCGCCAGCGCCGAGGTCTGGCGGAAGAGCTGCAGGATCGGGTCGAGCGCGGTTTCCACGGCCCGCACCTGGCCCATGACCAGACCGAGCGGGATAGCGACGACGACGGCCGCCGCGAAGGCAAGGCCGGCGCGCTGCAGGCTGATGGCGATATCACCGAGCAGGCTGCCGCCGGCGAGCCCCTTCCACAGCGCTACGACAATCGTGTCGATCGGCGGCAGCACCGCTGCGTTGACCCAGCCGGCGCTCGCCGCCGCCTGCCACAGCGCGAGGAAGCCGAGAAGCACGCCATAGCGCGACAGGATCCGCGCCGAGGCGCGACCGGCCAGCCGCACGGCCTCCGTCCCGAAGCCGTTGCCGCCGTTGCGCCCGCCGATGCCGATTGGACGTTCGATGTGCTGCAAAGTCATCGTCTTGCCTTTCCTTTTCAGGGGATCATTCGGCGGCGAGCACGGTCGAGCGGGCAACCGTCCACGGATTCTCCGGCCGCCTGAGGCCGAGATTTTCGCGCAGCGTCCTGCCTTCGTAGGCGGTGCGGAACAGGCCGCGCCGCTGCAATTCGGGGACCACCAGATCGACGAAATCGTCGAGCGCGCCGGGCAGCCATGGCGGCAGGATGTTGAAGCCGTCGGCGGCTTCGCTGGTGAACCATTCCTCCAGCTGATCGGCGATCTGGGTGGCGCTGCCGATCACCGTGTAATGGCCGCGCGCGGTCGCCACCCACTGATAGAGCTGGCGGATCGTAAAATTGTGCTCGTCGGCGATCTGGCGGATCAGCGCCTGCCGGCTCTTCATGCCTTCGGTTTCTTTGCTCGGCGGCAGCGGCCCGTCGAGCGGATAGTCCCGGAGGTCGAGCGTCTGGCCGGCAAGCGCGTTGAGCAGCGCCACGCCATCTTCCGGCAGGATCAGGTCGTTCAATTGCTGGTATTTGGCGCGGGCTTCCTCTTCGGTGCGGCCGACGAAAGGCGCCACGCCCGGCATGATCAGCACCTGCGTCGGATCGCGGCCGGCCGCCGCCACGCGCGCCTTGATGTCGCGATAGAATTCCTGCGCGGAGGCGAGGTTCTGATGCGCTGTGAAGATTACCTCGGCCGAGGCCGCGGCTAACCCGCGGCCGTCCTCGGACTGGCCTGCCTGCACCACCACGGGGTGCCCTTGCACGGGGCGCGGCACGTTGAGCGGCCCCTTGACGCTGAAATGCTCGCCCTTGTGATTGATGTCGTGCAGTCTGTCCTTGTCGTAGAAGCGGCCGGTCTTCTTGTCGCGGATGAAGGCGTCGTCTTCCCAGCTGTCCCACAGCGCCTTGACGGTTTCGACATGCTCATGCGCCCTTGCATAGCGCTCGGCGTGGCTGGGCTGGACGTCGCGGTTGAAGTTGCGCGCCGTGTCGTCGCCCGCCGAAGTGACGACGTTCCAGCCGGCGCGGCCGTTCGACAGAAGGTCGAGCGAAGCGAATTTGCGGGCGAGCGTGTATGGTTCCTCATAGGTGGTCGAGGCCGTGGCGATGAAGCCGAGATGGGTGGTGAGCGGCGCCAGCGCCGCAAACAGCGTGACCGGCTCGAAACCGGCGATCTTGGCGTTGCCGCCCTCGCGGGCGCCGAGGCCGACCGTCAGATTGTCGGCCAGGAAATAGGCGTCGAACAGGCCGCGCTCGGCGGTCAGCGCGAGCTTTCTGTGGAACTCGAAATTGGTCGCGCCGTCGGCCGGCGAGTCCGGGTGGCGCCAGGCAGCGACATGCTGGCCGCCGCCCGGCAGGAAGGCGCCGAGCTTGATCTGTCTGGGCTGGCTGGGGATGGTCATGGCTGATCCTTCCGTTCGGAAAACGACTGCTTCGGAGTCAGGCGGCGAGGCCGACGCTGCGGGTGGCGCCGACGACTTTGACGACCTCGGCGACGGCCTGGCGGGAACGGGCATGGATGGCTTCCGACACCAGCACGCCATCGGCAAAATCCTTGTCGGAGGCGTAGATCGCGGTCGGTATTGTCAGCGCTTCGAAGAAGCCGAACAGCGGCCGAAGCTGGTGCTCGACGATCAGCGAATGACGCTCGCCGCCGCCGGTCGCTGCCAGAACGACCGGTTTTCCACGCAGTGACGATGGGTCGAGAAGATCGAACAAGTGCTTGAAAAGGCCGGTATAACTGCCTTTGAAGGTGGGCGACCCCGCCACCACCACATCGGCATTGACCAGTTGATCGATGATGGCGCGAGCGGTCGCGTCGAGATCGCCGAGGCGGCGTGCCGCAGGAAAGGATGAACCGAGGTCTTCGATGTCGAAGACTGCCGGGGCCGCACCGATCCGGCCTGCCACCTCGCCGGCAATATGGCTGATGAATGACTTGGTCTTCGACGGTCGGGTCAGGTTGCCGGATATCCCCACCACCAGCTTCTTCGTCATCTCGGCTCTCCTCGTGGCATTTATTCATTAAGACTACCGATTTTATAGAATTAAATGAGCGAGAAGATTTCAAAACGGGCCCGGCAGAGGGATTGAGTTTGCGTCCTTTCGCCGTTCAATGGTTCAGCGGATCCAGAGTCCGGGCCATGCTCGCAACGCCAAGACGGCGCGGCTATCGGCCATTTCCGCTACGGGTCGGCCGGCCGCCTCGGCGGCGATCCCTCAAAAAGGGCGGTTCAAATGGGGCTCAGTCCGGCTCGGCCTCGCTGTTGACCAGTGGCAGTGGCGGCGCTTCCAGCCCATGGAACGGATCGCGCCAGGCATCGATGTCCTCGAGCCGGCGATACCAGCGGCTGATGGACGGATAGTCGTCGAGCGGCAACCTGGCGACATCGTTGAACGCGAGAAACGTCGCCATGCGGAAGTCGGCATAGGAGACGGAATTGCCTACCAGCCACTCCCTTTTCGAAAGCACGACATCGAGGATGGCAGCCGCCATGTGGAACAGCCACAGCCCCTCCTCGACCAGGGCCTTGTCGATCGGTCCCAGCCTCCAGCGCTGTTTCGTGCCACGCTCGAAATGCACCATGTCGCAGGCCCTGGCGAAATTCTCCTTGCCCCAGCTTATCCAACGGATCATCTCTGGCTCGTCATCGCCGCCGCGCCAGAAATCGGAACGCATGTCGCGCGAGAGCCGGCAGGCGATCGCGTCTGTTTCCCACAGGCTCCATCCCGGGCCGACCAGTATCGGCAAGGTCAAATTGGGGTTCAGCGCGCGATAGCGCTCGGCCTGCCCCGGCGCCGTCGGCGAGGCGAATTCAAAGGCGATATCCGCCTTCAGATAGCGCGCCGCCGCGACCGCGAGGCGGGGATTGGGATTGCGGCTGAACAGAAGTTTCATGTCGATCTCCAAAAGTTCTTCGAATGCCTGCCAAGGACGATTGAAACCTGCCCGATGCGACATGACGGGCGCAGACGGAGACCCCGGCGCAACCCGCCATATCCAATTTGCACCGGCCGGTGGCGTCGACTATGCTCTGTCCGTCAGGCCAGATGTTTGCGTAGACCTTGGCTGAGGCTTGCGGTTCAACGGCTTGCGCCCCTCGCCGCCTTCCGCTATAGAGCCGCCACCCGCGTAGACACCCTTGGAGGCAACGCGGAGGAAGGCCGGCCAGGCCTGCATGATCCCCAGACGCATTTGGATCGCCAAACGCATCGGACAGATCGTGCAAGGCCGCGACGGCTTTCGACGTTTACGGACGGGCTTGCCCGCCGCGAACGCTCCATAACACGCGAAAGGAAATGCCATGAGCCACGAGGCTTACGAGCTCAAGGCCGAAGCGCGCGAACAGGTCGGTAAGGGGTCCGCCCGTGCAGTTCGCCGCAACGGTAAAGTGCCTGCAGTTATTTACGGCGACAAGCAGCCCCCCCTGGCGATTGCGCTCAACTACAAGGACGTCTTCTACAAGATCCACGGCGGCGGGTTCCTGACCACGATCGCCACGATCGATGTCGATGGCAAGAAGATCCAGGTACTGCCGAAGGACTTCCAGCTCGATCCGGTCAAGGACTTCCCGGTCCATGTCGACTTCCTGCGCATCGGCAAGGACACCGAGGTCAATGTCGACGTGCCCGTCCACTTCATTAATGAAGAGAAGTCGCCCGGCATCAAGCGCGGCGGCGTGCTCAACATCGTGCGTCACGAAGTCGAGTTCCACTGCCCGGCCAATGCGATCCCGGAATTCATCACCGTCGATCTCACCGGCACCGAAATCGGCGACTCGATCCACATTTCGGCGGTTGCCCTGCCGGCCGGCGTCAAGTCGGTGATCTCCGATCGCGACTTCACCATCGCGACCATTGCCGGTTCCGCGGCAATGAAGCCGGAGACCGAGGAGACTGCCGAAGCAGAAGCGCCTGAAGCTGAGGCCGCTGAGGCCGAAGAGAAGTAATTTTCTGCCTGGAGTCGACGATGCTTGTTTTTGCAGGCCTCGGCAATCCGGGCGCGAAATATCAGAACAACCGGCACAATGTCGGCTTCATGGCGGCGGACGCGATTGCCCGCCGCCATTCCTTTTCGCCCTGGTCGAAGAAATTCCAGGGGCTGATTTCGGAAGGCACGCTCGGCGGCGAGAAGGTCCTTTTGATCAAGCCGCAGACCTTCATGAACCTGTCCGGACAGTCGGTCGGCGAGGCGCTGCGCTTCTACAAGCTCGACGCTGCCGCCCTCACCGTCTTCTACGACGAGATCGACCTTGCCGCAGGCAAGGTCAGGGTCAAGGTGGGCGGCGGCTCCGGCGGCCACAACGGCATCCGTTCGCTCGACCAGCATGTCGGCAACGCCTATCGCCGCGTGCGCATCGGTGTCGGCCATCCCGGCGTCAAGGAGATGGTGCACGGCCATGTGCTCGGCGACTTCGCCAAGGGCGATCGTGAGTGGCTCGATGTTCTGCTCGACGCGATCGCCGATGACGCAGGCTTGCTTGCCAAGGGCGACGACAATTCCTTCATGAACCGCATCACGCTCGCGCTGCGCGACAAGCTCGTCCCGACCGGCGACGACGACCGGCCGCCACCGAAGGCGCCGAAACAGCAGAGCCACATCCGCCAAGCACGCCCGCAGCAGCCGCCGGCGAAGGTTCCCGAAAGTGGACCGATGGCCGCCATGCTGAAGAAGCTGTTCGGCAAGGACTAATGCATGTCGCCCAACAGTGCGCAGCGGTTTTGGGAGAACGACATGCATCAAAACAAGGACTTAAAGCGCGTCGCCCGACTCCGTTTCAACGCGACGCGCTTTAGGCTCAGTCACGATCAGGGCATGGGGCTTGACGTTCGTCGTCCCTTTCGCCCATAGCCCTCACCAAAATCAAATTCCCGATAGGACCGGACAAGATGGGTTTCAAATGTGGCATCGTTGGCTTGCCCAACGTCGGCAAGTCGACGCTGTTCAACGCGTTGACCAGGACGGCCGCCGCGCAGGCCGCCAACTATCCTTTCTGCACCATCGAGCCGAACACCGGGGAAGTGGCGGTGCCGGACCCGCGCCTGCAGAAGATCGCGGCGATCGGCAAGTCGAAGGAGATCATCCCGACCCGCATCTTCTTCGTCGACATTGCCGGCCTGGTGCGCGGCGCCTCCAAGGGCGAAGGGCTGGGCAACCAGTTCCTCGCCAATATCCGCGAAGTCGACGCCATCGTCCATGTCCTGCGCTGCTTCGAGGATGACGACATCACCCATGTCGAAGGCCGCATCGATCCGGTCGCCGACGCCGAGACCGTCGAGACCGAGCTGATGCTTGCCGACCTCGAAAGCCTGGAGCGCCGCATCGTCCAGGTCCGCAAGCGCGCCTCGGGTAAGGACAAGGAAGCAATGGCCGTGCTGCCGATGATGGAGGCAGCGCTCGAATTGCTGCAGGCCGGCAAGCCGACGCGCTTCCTGCTCAAGGGCATCGCGCCGGAGGACCTGCGCATCCTGCAGGGGCTGAACCTGTTGACGTCGCATCCCGTTCTCTACGTCTGCAACGTCGCCGAGGCCGACGCCGCCACCGGCAACGCGCACACGCAAGCGGTGGAGAAGATGGCTGCCGCGCAAGGCGCCGGCACGGTGGTGATCTCGGCGGCGATCGAGGCGGAAGTCGCTCAGCTTTCCGACGAGGAGGAAATGGAATTCCTTGCCTCGATCGGCCTGGATGAGCCGGGCCTCAACAAGGTGATCCGCGCCGGCTACGAACTGTTGCAGCTCATCACCTATTTCACCGTCGGGCCGAAGGAGACGCGCGCCTGGACGATCCACAAAGGCGATAAGGCACCGCAGGCGGCCGGCGTCATCCACACCGATTTCGAACGCGGCTTCATCCGCGCCCAGACGATCTCCTACAACGACTTCGTCACGCTGGGCGGCGAAGTGGCGGCCAAGGAAGCCGGCAAGGCGCGCGACGAAGGCAAGGAATATGTCGTCCAGGACGGCGACATCATGCTGTTCAAGTTCAACACCTGACAATCTCGGCGGATCGGTTGCGGAGTCGGCCCGCCTTGGGCCGGGCACACTTGTCGCGCGTCTTGACCTGGCAAGATCGCGGGTCTAATCCGCTGGTGCTCGCGGGCTCCTCGAAGCCCATGCAATCCTGACGACGCTTCGAAATCTCTTTGGTCCAGCAAGGGAGACCCGGCGATGATCAAGGCCTTCGTCGTGGACAATGATCGCCTGCGCGTCACTGACAACCTCGCCGCGGACGGCGACAGGGTCGTCTGGGCGGACCTTTTCAATCCGACCAAGGAGGAAGAGGCCGCCATCGAGAGCTGGCTGGGCATCGCCATCCCGACGCGCGAGGAGATGGAAGAGATCGAGATCTCCAGCCGCCTCTATGTCGAGGACGGCGGCTACTTCATGACCGCCGTGCTGCCGGCCCAGACCGAGGTCGACGACCCGTTGATGTCGCCGGTGACTTTCGCGCTGGCCGGCAAGAGGCTGATCACCATCCGCTATCACGAGCCGAAGGCCTTCAAGACCTTCCCGCTGCGCGCCGAAAAGGTGGCGACCGGCTGCACCAGCGGCGACACCATCCTGATCGGCCTGCTGGAAGCGATCGTCGACCGCCTCGCCGACATCCTCGAGCGCGCCGGGCGCGATGTGGAGGCGATCTCGCGCGACATCTTCGAGGCGCGCTCGACCAAGGCCTCGAAGCGCAACCGCGATTTCCAGGAGCTGCTCAAGGGCATCGGCCGCAAGGAGGATCTCGCGTCCTCCGTCCGCGACAGCCTGATCTCGCTGCAGCGCCTGGCCGGCTTTCTCGCCCATGTCGCGGCCCAGACCAAGATGAGCAAGGATGTGCGGGCCCGCATCAAGACGCTGTCGCGCGACGTGCTGTCGCTCGCCGACCACGCCACCTTCCTGTCGCAGAAGATCTCCTTCCTGCTCGACGCCACGCTCGGCATGATCTCGATCGAGCAGAACGCCATCATCAAGATCTTCTCGGTCGCCGCCGTCATCTTCCTGCCGCCGACCCTGGTCGCCTCGATCTATGGCATGAATTTCGACATCATCCCCGAGCTCAAATGGGAATTCGGCTATCCCTTTGCCATCGGCCTGATGGTGGTCTCGGCGATCCTGCCCTTCTGGTATTTCCGCCGCCGCGGCTGGCTCTGACACTTCCAGCCGGAAACGACTGGCTCACCAGAAAGGACTTGACCAAATTGGCTCGGGCCGTCATCCGGGATGCCCGACCTTAGGGATTCACGCGTTCGTCAACCGGATTGCCGACATGACCGGAAAGACCTGGGCCTATGAGGACTTCGTCGAGGGTGCTTCGCTCGACCTCGGCAGCAAGAATGTAAGCGCGGCCGAGATCATCGAATTCGCCAGCGAATTCGATGCCCAGCCGATGCATCTCGACGAGGAGGCCGGCAAGGCGAGCATCCTGGGCGGCCTTTCGGCTTCGGGCTGGCACACCTGCGCGATGTTCATGCGCATGCTGTGCGACGCCTTCCTGCTCAATTCGACCTCGCAAGGCTCGCCGGGCATCGAGCATGTGAAATGGAAGAAGCCGGTACTGGCCGGCGACCGGCTCACCGGCAAGGTCACCGTGCTTTCCAAGCGCCAGTCCAAATCGAGGCCTCAGCTCGGCCTCGTCAGCATGCGCAGCGAGTTGTTCAACCAGCGCGGCGAATGCGTCTTCGAGCTCGAGAACACCGGCATGTTCCTGACCCGAGAGGCCATCGCGTGACCCTGGACGAGTATTTCCTCATCGGCGAAACCGTCACGCTGGGCTCGCATAAATTCGAAGCGGACGAGATCAAGGCGTTCGCCAAGAAATACGATCCGCAGGTCTTCCATGTCGACGAGGAGGTGGCGAAGAAGAGCGTGCTCGGCGGTCTGTGCGCCTCCGGCTGGCACACCGCCGCCACCTGGATGAAATACAACCTCGAAAAGCGCATGGAGACCGAGGGTGTGCGCTGGACCGGTCCCGGACCGCAGCCCGAATTCGGCCCCTCGCCGGGCTTCCGCAACCTCAAATGGCTGAAGCCGGTCTATGCCGGCGAAACCGTGACCTTCACCCGCACGGCGCTCGCCCATCGCCCGCTTGCGGGGCGCCCGGGCTGGAGCCTGCTCACGCTGCGTTCGGAAGGCTTCGATTCGACCGGCGACAAGGTCATCGAGTTCGACAGCGCGGTGCTGGTGAAGGTGGAGTAGCGGCAGCTCTCCTTCTCCCTTTGTGGGAGAAGGAAGAGGTTGGCTCAATGCCCCTCGAAACCGATCAGCGTCCTTACCGGCACACCGAGCGCTTCCAGCTTCCGGCGCCCGCCGAGATCCGGCAGGTCGATGACGAAACAGGCCGCGACAATGTCGGCGCCGATCTGCCTGAGCAACTTCACCGCCGCTTCCGCAGTGCCGCCGGTGGCGATCAGGTCGTCGACCACGATCACCTTCTCGCCCGGCGAGACACCGTCCTTGTGCATCTCCATCTCGTCCAGACCGTATTCGAGGCTGTAGGCGACACGCACCGTCTCGTAGGGCAGCTTGCCCTTCTTGCGGATCGGCACGAAGCCGGCCGAGAGCTGGTGCGCCACGGCGCCGCCAAGGATGAAGCCGCGCGCCTCGATGCCGGCGATCTTGTCGATCTTCAGCCCGGCATAGGGATGCACCAGCTCGTCGATGGCGCGGCGAAAGGCGCGCGCATCGCCAAGCAGCGTAGTGATGTCGCGAAACAGGATGCCGGGTTTGGGGTAATCTGGAATGGTGCGGATCGCGGCAAGCAGCGTGTCTTCGAGGGAAGGTTTCATGAGACGAGGCTCCGCGTGTCCGGCTGTCGGGTATGAACGGCGTCAACGCGCCCGGCGCAACGCAACCAACAACGGCTACCGCGACGCGGCGTCGGACACAAGCGCGTCCGGCAAAGGATTGGCGTCGCTGCTTTGTCCCAGCTCGCGTGGTCTTCCAGCGGTTCTCGGCCTGTGCATGGCTGCGATGGAAACTCTGGACCTGCCCTCACCTTCCGCGCATGAAAAAGGGCGCCCGCGGGGCGCCCTTGCTGACAACCATGAGGCCGGATCACATGCCGAGGTCGGAACGCAGTTCGGAGCGCGCCACTTCGTACTCGGCCTTGAAATCGGGGCGGCTGAGCAGAACGGCGGCAATGACACTGCCGGAAATCTTGCCCATCTCGATATCGGACGGATAGTGGATGCCGCCGACCACGCGGTTGTGGGCATATTCGGCGGCGCGGGCCATGATCTCGGCGCGCTTTTCCGGCACCATGTCGGACAGGATGATGCCCATCATCGTGCCGACCGTCGCATGGCCCGACGGCCATGAGCCGGAATTCGACAGCTTCACCACGGGCTTGACGAGATCGCTGAGCTGATGCGGGCGCGGGCGCTTCCAGACATCCTTGGCCGGGTCGACGACCGCGCCTTCTGTGGCCACGACGCGATCGAAGAAGGCGCTGAACTTCGGCAGGGTCCCCTTGTTGAACTTCGGCCCCATGACGTCGGCAAAGCGCCAGACATTCTCTTCGGCATCGGCGATGGCGCGCTTTTCCATTTCGGGCGTCCGCGTCACCTGCAGGGTCAGCACCTCGCCGAGTTCCGCCTTCGTCTCGGCCGAATCGTTGGCCGGCGGCGGCGGCAGGATCAGCGTCAGGTCGATGTCCTTGCTGGTGACGAAGGGCTGGGCGTCCTCGGCGCGGACTGCCGGACTGGCGACAAGAAGCAGCAGCACGGCTGCAAGCGGTGCGAATCTTTTCATGGGCGTGATCCTTTGAGGTGGGGCAAGGCAGGATCGCCACGCGTGATGACGGCCATGTGACATGGCCGGCCGCAAGTGGTCTCGAGATGCAAAAGGGCGCCTTCGCGGCGCCCTTTTTAAACTTCTCGAATATGGGGGGCTCAATGCGCCACGTCGGCCCACACCTTGCGCTTGGTCATGTAGACGAGCGCGCCGAAGATCAGCAGGAACACCAACACGCGGAAGCCGGTCTTCTTGCGGTCCTCGAGATGCGGCTCCGCCGCCCACATCAGGAACGCGGCGACGTCACGCGAATACTGGTCGACCGTCTGCGGCGAGCCGTCGTCATAGGTCACCTGGCCATCGGAAAGCGGCTTCGGCATCTTCAGCGACACGCCGGACAGGAAGTACGGATTGTAGTGCGTGCCTTCCGGGATCGCCATCCCGGCCGGCGGCGTCTGGTCGTAGCCGGTGAGCAGCGAGTGGATGTAGTCCGGGCCGCCCTGGGCGTACTGGGTGAAGATGTCGAAGACGAAGCGCGGGAAGCCGCGCTCGACGCCGCGCGCCTTGGCAAGCAGCGACATGTCGGGCGGCGCGGCGCCGCCATTGGCGGCCGCGGCTGCCTGCTCGTTCGGGAACGGCGCCGGGAAGTGGTCCGACGGCTTGCCGGGCCGGTCGAACATGTCGCCGGCATCGTTCGGGCCGTCATGGATGGTGTATTCGGCGGCGAGCGTCTTGATCTGCGCCTCAGAATAGCCAAGCCCTTCCAGCGTGCGGAACGCCACTAGGTTCATCGAGTGGCAGGCCGAGCAGACTTCCTTGTAGACCTTCAGGCCGCGCTGCAGCTGGGCCTTGTCGTAGGTGCCGAACGGGCCGGCGAAGGTCCAGCTCATTTCCTTCGGTTCGTTGATCGGGAAATGCGTCGGCGCGGCTTCGGCGTGCCCCTCCTGGGCCATGGCGGCTCCAACGCCTGTCGCTAGAAGGCCAAGCACCGCCAGCGAGGTGAGAATCTTCTTCATGCCAAATCCCCTTGGATTCTCTTTATCGCTCAGCCCTTGGTTTCCGGCGCGCTCACCGCGCCTGCCGGATGGCCGCCGGCCCCCTTGTTTTTCTTTTCCAGCACCGCCTCGGTGATCGAGTTCGGCAGCCGCCGCGGCGTCTCGATCAGGCCGAGCACCGGCATGACGACCAGGAAGAAGGCGAAGTAGAACAGCGTCGCCATCTGCGCCATGAACACATAGCTGCCTTCCGCCGGCTGCGAGCCCAGCCATCCGAGCAGGATGGCGTCAGCCACGAACAACCAGAAGAACAGCTTGTACCAGGGCCGGTAGACCGCCGAGCGCACCTTGGAGGTGTCGAGCCACGGCACCAGGAACAGCATGGCGATGGCGCCGAACATGCACAGCACGCCGCCGAGCTTGGAATTGATCGGCCCGATGTTGAAGGTGATGGCGCGCAGGATCGCGTAGAACGGCAGGAAGTACCATTCCGGTACGATGTGGGCCGGCGTCTTCAGCGGGTTGGCGACAGTGTAGTTGTCCGGGTGGCCGAGATAGTTCGGCAGATAGAAGACGAAATAGGCGAAAATGAACAGGAACACGATCATGCCGAACGCATCCTTGATGGTCGCATAAGGCGTGAAGGCGACGGTGTCGGTCTTCGACTTGACCTCGATGCCGGTCGGGTTCGACTGGCCGACGACATGCAGCGCCCAGATGTGCAGCACGACGACGCCGGCGATCATGAACGGCAACAGGTAATGCAGGGCGAAGAAGCGGTTCAGCGTCGGATTGTCGACGGCGAAGCCGCCAAGCAGCAGTTCCTGGATCCAGTTGCCGACCAGCGGAATGGCGCTGAAGAAGCCGGTGATGACGGTGGCGCCCCAGAAGCTCATCTGTCCCCAGGGCAGCACGTAGCCCATGAAGCCGGTGGCCATCATCAGAAGGTAAATGATGCAGCCGAGGATCCACAGCAGCTCGCGCGGCGCCTTGTAGGAGCCGTAGAAGAGGCCGCGGAAAATGTGGATATAGACGGCGACGAAGAAGAAGGAGGCGCCGTTGGAATGGAGATAGCGCAACAGCCATCCCGAATTCACGTCGCGCATGATCTTTTCGACCGAATCGAAGGCGAGATTGGTGTCGGACGTGTAGTGCATGGCCAGCACGATGCCGGTCAGGATCTGCGCGGTCAGCATGATCGACAAGATGCCGCCGAACGTCCACATGTAGTTGAGGTTGCGCGGTACCGGATAGGCGACGAAGCTGTCATAGATCAGCCGCGGCAGCGGCATGCGCGCGTCGAACCAGCGCTCGATGCCGGTCTTCGGCGTGTAGGTGGAATGTCCCTCGCTCATCGAAATATCCCCTGCCTCAGCCGATACGGATCTTGGTGTCGGAAATGAACTGATAGACCGGGATCGCCATGTTCTCGGGCGCCGGGCCTTTGCGGATGCGGCCGGCGGTGTCGTACTGCGAGCCGTGGCACGGGCAGAACCAGCCGCCGAAATCGCCTTCCTGGCCGAGCGGGATGCAGCCGAGATGGGTGCAGACCTGCACCATGACCATCCAGGCTTCCTTGCCGGGCGTTGTGCGGTTGGCGTCGGTCGCCGGCGCGTCGGAGGCAAGGTTGGCGTTGCGGGCGATCGGGTCCTTGAGATCGTTGAGGCTGACCGCCTCGCCGTCCTTCATTTCCTTCTCGGTGCGGTTGCGCACCACGACCGGCTTGCCGCGCCACTTGACGATCAGCGAGCTGCCGGGCTGCAGCGAGGAGACGTCGACTTCGACCGAGGCCAGCGCCAGCGTCGAGGCGTCCGGGCGCATCTGGTCGATGAACGGCCAGGCGACGGCCCCTGCGCCGACCACGCCGGCCATGCCGGTGGCGATGTAGAGAAAATCGCGACGGTTGGGATCGTGGATTTCGGTTGCGCTCACGGGTGCCTGATCCTTTCGCCTCTTTCCGTGCCGGCGGCCGAGCCTTGTCCCCGCTCAATCGCGCCGGCCCGACAGCGCATGGCGAACAGGCTAGCGAATTCCTCCGGCATTTGGAGTTGGGTTTATGCGTGAAGCCCGTTTTTGTCCAGTCGGGTGAAGGCACAAGGGCACATTGTCGCGGCTGCGTGGCGCGGCTAGGTCGGATGCCCCGCCGGCAGACCGGCGAAGGCCATGAAATAGCGGGAAATCGGGAGCGAAAACGGTGGCTTGTTCGCCTCGACAGCACTCGTTGGCCCGGTCTATTCTCCGCCCATGGCGCATGTCATCGACCGCGACAAATGGGCTGAAGCCCCCGACCGCTGGCAAGGCGAGCTGCAATGCGGCGCCTGGGGTTCCAAAAGCTGCCTGATCTTCAACTATCTGCCGGAGATCGGCGGCGGCCCGCGGCTGCACAAGCATCCTTATGCGGAGATCTTCGTCATCCGCTCCGGAACCGGCCTGTTCACCGTCGGCGACCAGCAAATCGAGGCGTCCGCTGGCCAGATCCTGATCGTGCCGCCCGACACGCCGCACAAATTCACCAATCTCGGACCCGGCCCGCTTGAGACCACCGACATCCATGAGAATGGCCATTTCATCACGGAATGGCTGGAATAGATTCGGATCGGCCTTCCTAGCTCGCGCCGAGCCTGACCAGCACTGCCCTTGGGATGTTGTATTCGCGGATCACGACGTCGTGCCGGCGAAGGCCGCAGAGTTCGCGCTGGATGAAATAGCCGTGGACGGCCGCCGCAGCCTCCTTGAGCAGCCGGTTGCGATCTCCGCCCTCGCCGTTTTCGCGCAGCTTCGCCAGTGTCTCCTCGACGCGCTGGCCGGCGCGGCCAAGCGCGGCCGCCTTTTCGGCGAGGATTTCGTGGCCGAGTAGGTCGAGCGCGCTTTCCTGCGCGCCTGACCGTCCGAAATTGCAGGGCATTCTGACCGACATGGCTGCGTTCTACCCCGCCGGGCGCGTCTCTTCCAGCACGCTTTCCTCATTGAACAGGAAGCCGCCGGACTGGCGCTTCCAGAGCCGCGCATAAAGGCCGTCGAGCGCCACCAGCTCGTCATGCGTGCCCTCCTCGACGATGCGCCCGTCGTCGAGCACGACCAGCCGGTCGAGCGCGGCGATGGTCGAGAGCCGATGGGCGATGGCGATGACGGTCTTGTCCTCCATCAGCCGCGCCAGATTCTCCTGGATGGCCGCCTCGATGTCGGAATCGAGCGCCGAGGTCGCCTCGTCGAGGATGAGGATCGGCGCATCCTTGAGGAAAAGGCGGGCGATCGCCACGCGCTGGCGCTGGCCGCCGGAGAGCTTCACGCCGCGCTCGCCGACATAGGCCTCGTAGCCGGCCCGCTCGCGGTTGTCGCGCAGGCCCATGATGAAATCATGCGCCTCGGCTTTGCGCGCCGCGGCGATCACCTCAGCATCGGTCGCGTCCGGCATGCCGAGCTTGATATTGTCGCGCAGCGAGCGGTGGAAGAGTGCGGTATCCTGGCTGACCACGCCGATATTGGCGCGCAACGAATTCTGCGTCACCCCGGCGATGTCCTGGCCGTCGATCAGGATCTTGCCGCCCTCGAGGTCGTAGAGGCGCAGGATGAGATTGGCCAGCGTCGTCTTGCCGGCGCCCGACGGGCCGACCAGTCCGACCTTCTCGCCCGGCCGCACGACAAGGTCGATGCCGTCGAGGACCCCTGCCCCCTTGCCGTAGTGGAAGGTGACGTTCTTGAGGTCGATGCGGCCACCGGCAACCACCAGTTCCTTGGCGTCCGGTGCGTCGGTCAGGCCGAGCGATTGCGAGATCAGCGCCTTGGAATTCTCCAGCACGCCGAGATTCCTCAAGATGCTGTTGAGCTGCATCATTACCCGTCCCAGCAGCATGTTGAGCCGCAAGACGAGAGAAAGCGTGAAAGCGACGGCGCCGACGGTGATCGAGCCCTCCACCCAAAGATAAACGGCAAAGACGGCGATTGACGTGATCATGATGCCGGAAAGCGTCGTCAGCGCCATGCGCACGCCAGTCAGCCGGCGCGTGAACGGCCGCAGCGCATCGAGATAGATGTCGAAGCCGCTGCGGATATAGCGGTCGTCGCCGTCGGCGGCGAACAGCTTCAGCGTCTGCACATTGGAATAGGAATCGACGATTCGGCCGGTGATCATCGAGCCGGCCTCGGCGGTCGCCTCGGCATGCTTGCGGATCGCCGGCAAATAGAGCCTCGCCAGCCAGGCGAAGGCGGCGATCCATATCACCACCAGCACCGCCAGCCTGAGGTCGAGGCCGGCGACCAGCGCCAGCGTCGTCACCGTGTAGACGATCATGAACCAGATCACCTCGATGAAGCTCTCCATCAGGTCGCCGGTTGCCTGCCCCGCCTGCCAGACTTTGGTGGCGATGCGCCCGGCGAAATCGTTCTGGAAGAAAGCGTAGGACTGGCGCGAGACATGCCGGTGCGCCTGCCAGCGCACCAGGCTGTAGAAGCCCGGCGTGATCGTCTGCTCGTCGACCAGCGCCGAAAGGCCGACCACCAGCGTGCGGATGACCAGCACCACCGCGCCCATGAACAGAAGCTCGGGACCGGCGGCGGCCCAAAGCGCATGCCAGCTGCGCTCGCCGGGAAGCTGGTCGAGGATGTCGACCAGCCGCCCGACGAAATAGAACAGCCCGGCCTCGACCAGCGGCGCGATGCCGCCGATGATCAGCATGGCGAAGAAGGCGAGCTTCGCCTGTCCGACATAGTGCCAGAGGAAGCCGCCGACGCTGGCGGGTGGCCGAAGATTCGCGGGCTCGCGGAACGGGTAGACCCAGCTTTCGAACCAGCGATAGACGGCCTTCATCATTCCGCGGCTTCACCCTTGGCAATAGCGTCATTGGCGGCCTCGGCTGGAACCTCGTCGAGCAGGAAGCCGCCCGACTGGCGCCGCCATAGCTGGGCATAGAGCCCGCCCCTGGCGACGAGTTCCTCGTGCGACCCTTCCTCGATGACGCGGCCCTTGTCCATGACGACGAGCCTGTCCATCGCGGCGATGGTCGACAGCCGGTGCGCGATGGCAATCACGGTCTTGCCTTGCATCAGCTTGTAGAGGTTCTCCTGGATCGCCGCCTCGGCTTCCGAATCGAGCGCCGAGGTCGCCTCGTCGAGGATGAGGATCGGCGCATCCTTCAACATGACGCGGGCAATGGCGACGCGCTGGCGCTGGCCGCCGGACAATTTGACACCCCGGTCGCCGACATGGGCGTCGAATCCCTTGCGGCCGTTGTGGTCCGAAAGTCCGCCGATGAAATCGAGCGCCTCCGCCCTCCGCGCTGCCTCGATCAGCATCTCGTCAGTCGCGTCGGGTCGGCCGTAGAGGATGTTCTCCCGCACCGACCGGTGCAGCAGAGATGTGTCCTGCGTCACCATGCCGATCTGCGCGCGCAGCGAATCCTGCTTCACCCCGGCGATCTCCTGGCCGTCGATCAGAATCCGGCCGCCTTCCAGGTCGTAGAAGCGCAGCAAGAGGTTGACCAGCGTCGACTTGCCGGCGCCGGAGCGGCCGACGATGCCGACCTTCTCGCCGGGCTTCACGGTGAGCGACAGGTTGTCGATGACGCCCTTCTGCTTGCCGTAGTGGAAGCCGATGTCCTCGAAGCGGATCTCGCCCCGGCTAACGGCGATGTCTCTGGCGCCAGGGCGGTCCTCGACCAGCCGCGGCAGCGAGATCGACTGGATGCCGTCCTGCACCGTGCCGATATTCTCGAACAGGCCCGACATCTCCCACATGATCCACTGCGACATGCCCCACATCCTGAGCACCAGGCCGATGACCACGGCGACCGCGCCGATCGTCACCGCATCGGCGAGCCACAGCCACAGCGAGATCGCCGTGACAGTGAACAAAAGCAGCGAATTCAGGATGTAGAGCAGGCCGTAGAGCACCGTCACCAGGCGCATCGAGCGGTACACGGTATCGAGGAAGCCCGCCATGCCTTCCCGAGCGAAGGCCGCCTCGCGGCGCGCGTGGGAAAACAGCTTCACCGTCTGGATGTTGGCATAGCTGTCGACGACACGACCAGTCATGGTCGAACGCGCATTAGCCTGTTCCTCACCGACCTTGCCGAGCCGGGGAATAAAATACCGCAGCAGCGCAATATAGCCGATCAGCCATACGCCCAAGGGTGCGGCCAGCCGCAAGTCCGCCGAGCCGACGATGAACAGCATGCCGAGAAAGTAGACGATGACGTAGTTGAGGACGTCTATAACCTTCATGACGCAGTCGCGCACGGCGAGTGCGGTCTGCATCAGCTTGGTGGCGATGCGGCCGGCGAACTCATCCTGGTAGAAAGCCATCGACTGTTTCAGCAGGTAGCGATGCACCTGCCAGCGGATGCGCATCGGGTAGTTGCCCATCATCGTCTGCTGGTTGAACAACGAACGCACCCAGACCGTGCCGGGCAGCGCAAACAGCACGATGAAAGCCATGCCGGCCAGTTTCCAGCTCTCGGTCTGCAGGAAGGTTTCCCGGTTCTGCGCCGACAGCCAGTCGACGATGCGGCCCATGAAACCGAACATCCACACTTCGGTGATGGCGATCGCCGCCACCAGCACTGCATCCACGACGATGTAGGGCCAGACGCCGCGCGTATAGTGCACGCAGAAGGCGACCAGCGTCTTCGGCGGCTCGACCGGCTCCGCGGCGGGAAACGGGTCGAGCCTCTTTTCAAACCAGCGGAACATTCCGGGCACTCGACTGTCTATGCGCTCACGCAGCGCGGGATTGATGGGCAAGGCCGTTCGGCCGCGCTGCGCGACGGGCCGGCGATACGGAATCAACTGAATCGCCGGCCCTGCTTCGCGCAATATAGGGTGTCGCGGGCTTTTCGCCGACAGGCTCGTTTGGCGATCCTGACGACACGTTGGAGCCAGCCCGCGCTTTCTCACCGGGCCGGAACAGCCTGACGACACGGCGCACCAGCGAAGGCCGGCCGGGATCGGGCACGGCGCGCGAGAAATCAACGTCGGGCAACATGCCGCGATGCGGACGCCGGCGCGTCTCGGCGTGCACCGCCGACGAATAGGTCTCGCCGATCAGCAGCGCCCAGGTCGCCATCTTGCGCTCGTGCAGGCTTCTTGAACCCGGTATTTTATAGGGATCGAACATCGGTCCGTCCTCCATGTGCAAATGCGTTAAAAAGGGTGATACGAACTCAACCTCCGGCATTCGGCCGGAGGCGCGAAATGCGTCGGTCGGGACATGACGGCAAGCGTCAGCCCGGACATGACGGCAAGCGTCGGTCCTGACACGTTCGGGTGGGGCGCGGCGGCCCTTTGGCAGTTTGAAAAACATCGCGAGATTCCTTCGAAAACCGAAAACTGGGTTCGGCGGGAATCGGTGCGATGAGGTCTTAAAGTGTCAGAAGAATCGTCGTACCGAAACCGCCGTTGGGCATACAAGAGCCCCGGAGAGGCGCTGCCCGGAGAGGAACTGGAAGTGCATGGTAATCATCTGGTCCCCCTCCTTCGGTTCGGGTTGACGATGGTGGGCATATACTCGACTTCGCAGAAAATGGCCACCCGCCAGTCCAGAAATCGCCAAAAGCGGGAGACGCCTGTGGCCGATCTGCCACTTATTAGAAAGATGCGGAAATGAACGACCGTCTCCGCATCGCGCTCTACCAGCCTGATATCGCCGGCAACACCGGGACAATCCTGCGCTTCGCCGCCTGCCTCGATCTCAGTGTCGACATCATCGAGCCGGCCGGCTTTCCGCTCTCCGATCGGGCGCTGAAACGGGCCGGCATGGACTATCTCGAAATGGCGGCGCTTGCCCGTCATGCCGACTGGCACGCCTTCGAGGAATGGCGCAGGGCGAACGCGCGCCGCCTTGTGCTGCTCACCACCAAGGCCGCGACCGCCTACACGGAGTTTGCTTTCGCCGCCGGCGACATCCTTCTGTTCGGCCGCGAATCCGCCGGCGTGCCGGAAGAGATTCACGAGGCGGCGGATGCGCGACTGACCATTGCGATGCGGCAAGGCGCGCGCAGCATCAATGTCGCGCTGTCCGTCGCGATGGTCGCGGGCGAAGCGCTCCGCCAGCTCGGCTAAAGCAATTCCAGGAAAAGTGTGAAACGGTTGGGCTCGGCGACTTCGCCGTAGCCTTCCGTCCGGAATTGCGTCAAAACAAAGAGCTTGAGCGGTTCTGCGTTTTCCCGAAACGATAAACCGCTCCAGCATCCTCAGCCCTTGCTCGCCGTCGCGGATCGCCTCCCCTTCTGCCGTCATTTTCACCCAGGCGCACATCGCCTTCTCCTGCATTTGCCGTATCAACGTTTCTTCGCTACAAGCTCAACCTAACTTGAGGTCAAGCGGAAATTGCGAAATGGCTCCGGTACGGGAATTGACGGTCGGCCAGGTGGCGATGCGCAGCGGCGTGGCGGTGTCGGCGCTGCATTTCTACGAGGCGCGCGGGCTGATCCGCAGCCATCGCACGGCGGGCAACCAGCGGCGCTACAGCCGCGACGTGCTGCGACGGGTGGCGATCATCCGCGTCGCGCAGGAGGTCGGCATCTCGCTCGCCGAGATTGCCGCGGCGTTCCGGTCCCTGCCCGAGGGCCGCACCCCAACGCGCGAGGATTGGAATCTGCTTTCGACGGCCTGGCGCGACGGGCTCGACCACAAGATCAGCCAGTTGAAGAAGTTGCGCGACGGGCTGACCGACTGCATCGGCTGCGGCTGCATGTCGATCGACAAATGCCCGCTCAGGAACAAGGAAGATCGGCTGGCGCGGGAGGGCACCGGGGCGAGGCGGCTGGTGGTGGGCTGACGGCTAGTCTGCCGCCGGCAGCCTCCGCATGGTGAACTCGATGACATCGCCCGGGCGTTCGAACCAGCTTTCGATCTCGGTCCAGTAGGCCTGCTTGGGAAAGCGCTCGAACCATTCCTTCGCCTTGAGGCGCGCGGCCGGACGGGGCAGCACGAAAGTCTCGCGCAGGAATCCGTCGCGCGGCTGCCCTTCGCGCTCGGCCCGCGAGCGCTCCAGCCTCTTCCTCAAGCCATCCAGCGGCGGTCTTGCCGGGGTGCGCACGAAGGAACTCCCTTGCACCTTGGTCAGACAGGACTTGACCCTTGCCCTTAAGAGATTAGGGATCGCGCGCGGAAAAAACGAGTCATTTGTCGGGCAAGCAAGCCCGTGACTGGAGACGGAATTGGAACGACCTGACCTTCCCGTGGGCCTGCCGGCCGACATCGAACAGAAGAAGATGAAGGCCCGCCTCTGGTTCGAAGCGCTGCGCGAGCGCATCTGCGCCACATTCGAGCAGATCGAGCAGGAACTCACCGGACCGCAATCGTCCTGGTCGCCCGGGCATTTCGAGAAGACTCCCTGGGAGCGCGACGAGGGCAAAGGCGGCGGCGGCACCATGTCGATGATGCGCGGCCGCGTTTTCGAGAAAGTGGGCGTACACACATCGACCGTCTACGGCGAATTCTCGCCCGAATTCAGGAAGCAGATGCCCGGCGCTGAGGAGGATCCGCGCTTCTGGGCGAGCGGCATTTCGCTGATTGCGCATCCCTGGAACCCCAACGTGCCGGCCGTGCACATGAACACGCGTATGGTCGTGACCACGCGCCACTGGTTTGGCGGTGGCGCCGACCTGACGCCGGTGCTCGATCGCCGCCGTACCCAGGACGACCCCGATACGCTCGCCTTCCACCGCGCCATGCAATTCGCCTGCGAGAAGAACGCCGCCGTCGCCGACTATGCGAAATACAAGGCATGGTGCGACGAGTACTTCTTCCTGCCGCACCGCGACGAGCCGCGCGGCATCGGCGGCATCTTTTTCGACTGGCTGCATTCTGACGAGGACAAGGGCGGTTGGGACGCCGATTTCAATTTCGTCCAGGATGTCGGACGCTCTTTCCTCGTTGTCTATTCCCACCTGGTTCGGGCCAATTTCAACGAGAACTGGACCGACGGCGACCGCGACGAACAGCTCATCCGGCGCGGCCGTTACGTGGAATTCAATTTGCTTCACGATCGCGGCACCATCTTCGGCCTGAAGACCGGCGGCAATGTCGCCTCGATCCTGTCCAGCCTGCCGCCCGAGGTAAAGTGGCCGTAAAAATCCGGTGAGCGGGACGCTGGCCGCATTGATGTTCCATTCGCCGAATCTTGGCGGACAATGTGGCGGCGGCAATTTCTTTTTCGTCTAATATCCTTTTGAAAAAATTGAGTTATTTAACGTTTCCGGGTCGGGAAGCGCCGGCGGTCCATCTCCCATGGGCCGCGACCCGACGCGTCCGGACGGCCTGATCGAGAGGGGTGCCTTCCCAAACGGTGCCCGCATTCCAGGAGAGCATGCCAATGCGCAAGCTTATTGTGACGGCAGCAGCCGCTGCCTTTCTCGCCTCCGGTGGCGCCGCGTTCGCCGCGGTCAAGCACACCACGGGCACGGTCAAGAGCTTTGATGGAACGGCCATGAGCCTTGTTCTGGACAACGGATCGACCTTCACGCTGTCCAAGGCCTTCAAGGATCCTGGCATCAAGCCGGGCGAGAAGGTCCGCGTTTCCTGGGATATGAGCGGCAAGATTGCCGAGGCCGTCAAGATCATGAAGTGACGGCCTGCGGCCTTGGCAAGATCATGAAGTGACGACCTGCGGCCTTGGCAAGATCATGAAGTGACGGCCTGCGCAGCCTTGGCAAGCTTAGGCAACAGAAGGCGGAGCCCTGGGGCTCCGCCTTTTTCGGCTTCAGCACTTTGACCGCCCTCCGAACGGCATGACTCTTGATGCAACCGAAGCCGGCGACATGTGTTATGGTTGTCCACTTGAGCAATTCCAGGAAAAGTGCCCGGCGGTTTTCCGCGCGGGATTGCGCAAAACAATAGCTGGAGCGGTCAAGGCTGAACCGCTCCGCAGCAAGGAAAGGAAAACCCATGAAGGAATTCCAATGCGGAACACTCGTCCCTGGCTGTGACTGGCACACGCGCGCCGAGGAAGAGGCGGAGGTCATGCGCCGTGCCGTCGAGCACATGCGCGAGACCCACGGCGAAACCATCATCCGCGAGACCATGATCGAGGCGATCCGCTCGCGCATCCAGAAGGTCCGCGACGCGGCCTGAGGCATCCGGTCGCCATTTCGTACGACCACCAACAAAGACGGTGAGCGGGATGCAGCATTCAGGCGCATCTCGCTTCGTTTGCGTCCCGATCGCCGGCAACGGCCCGGCTTCGCCGAATTCAAACAAAAACTTATATTCGTATCGGCTTGGATAACCCTACGGTAACGGTATGCATGCGATCGTCGCGCGCATGATCCGGTCACAAGCGGCTGTCCGAGGAGCCGTTCGCCACCAGGGCGCTGGCCGGGTTCGGTGGGACGAGGTGCTTCGCGCATGCGCGAAAAATCGGACAATCGAGGCGGTTCCCGCACAGCGGCGCTCCTATTGTGCGCGTTCGTGGGCGCGTCGCCCGTGGCCGCTCAGGAGATGACCACGTCGCTCGTGGATATCCGCCAGGGGTCTTGGCTCAGCGACCGCGCAAGAGGCCTCGGCAATGGCGGCTACGAGTTGCAGGACGGAAGCTGGGTCTCGTTCAATCGGTGGTACCACAGCAATTGGGTCGACATGCATGTCGATTTTCTCACGCAGATCACCGAAAACAGCGGCATTCTGTGGGGTTTTGGGACCGGGGAACAAGCCGAGAAATACCGCATAGCGCCGAGCCTCAAGCTCGGTTTTCTCACCCAGACCCATCCGAGCCTGAACAGCACGCTGTCTCTTTCTGTTACCTCGACCTTCGGCGGCAACCTGACCGAAAAGCCCTGCGTGGCCGACTACGGGGATCTGGGCACCTACAGCGTCAACTGCCGGCTCGCGGCCGGCGAGACGGCGCCTGAGGAAACGCTGAAATATCTGGTTAACGCTACACCCGAGAGGTTGCGCCTGTGGCTCAATTACCGTGTTACTTTCTGACCGCCGGAAGGCCATACATGCGAAGTCTTCTTGCTTTCCGGATTCGCAAATCGTCCATCCTCGTTCCTGCTTGACCGGGAGTAAGACCATGTCTGGTAATATCTGGAAGTTCGGCATTGCCGCGGCACTCACCATTCTGCCGGCATGCCTGGCGTCGGCGCAGGAAGCTCTCGACGCGGACCAGACGGCCGCGATGTGCCACGGCGGCGGGTCCATATGCGTAAGCGCAAAGATACCGGCTGCGCGAACGACACAAGCGGTGCAGAGCTGGATGAGCCCCGATGTCGGTGCCGCATGGGCTGCGGGCTACAAAGGCAAGCGTGTCACCATCACCATCGTCGACGACTTCAGCAGTTCATCGCGCTTCTCCGGCAATTTCGGCATTGGCGTGCAGACCCAGCGGCATGGTGAATGGACGCGTGAAGAAGCAAGCATGATCGCTCCGGCCGCGACCATACGCTCCAAGGATTTCTCGACGGGCTCGGCCGTCTCGCTGGCAAGCGGTCTGAACGTGCTCAACCTCAGTTATGGCATGTACGCGAATGCCGGCTACAGCGTGAACCAGATCGGGTGGGCCCCGGAGGAGGCATCGATCATCTCCTACGCCACCAAGGGATCGGCCATAGTGTCGAAGGCGGCTGGCAACGACGCGGTCGCCGTAGGCGGGATCACCGGCGGCCAGCAGGACTATCTCGACCTCGCCCTGATCGGCAAGCCGACGGCGATCTTTGTCGGGGCACTGTCGACGAACGGCACGACATCGAACAAGGCTCAGCTTGCCTGGTATTCCAACTACGCCGGCTCCGACCCGCTCGTGCAGGGCCAATTCCTGGTGGTCGGCGTCGAAGGCGACAAGACCGGCCTTTACGGCACGTCCTTCGCCGCGCCGATCATCTCCGGATACGCCGCGATCATCGGTAGCAAATTCACGAAGGCAACGCCGGTTCAGATCACCAACGACCTGCTCAACACGGCTCGTACCGACACGCTGGTCAATTACGACCCGTCGATCTACGGCAAGGGCGAGGCAAGCCTTTCGCGCGCCCTGGCCCCTGTGGCGATCCATTGACCGGCACCGATCGATCCGGCCTGTCGCTCTAAGCCCCGAGAGCCTTCGCGGCGCGTTTGAGCAGCGCGCCGCGGTCCATGATGAACCCGGAATCCGCCCATTCCTTCTCGAGTTTTTTCAGCGTGGCGCCAAGCTTCGGGCCGGGCGAGGCGCCGAGGTCGGTCAGATCGGCGCCCTTGACCGGGAACACCGGTTTTTCCCATTTCAAGGCGAAATTGAGCAGGCGCGAGAAACCACCGGGTTCAATCATCGCCTGATTGTCCTCGACCGCGCGTGCGCGCGCGGCGGCGAGCGCGAGCCGCAGCCGATCGACGAAGCCTTCGCGATCGCCGAAATAGAGCTTTTTCGAGAATTCCGTCTCTGTCGTCTTGGGTTCAGGCTGAGCAGTCAGCGCCCAGCGCCGCAGGCGTTCCCCTTCGCCGGTCGAAAATCTCAGCCTTTCGGCAAGTGTCTTCATGCGCGCGGCATCCGGCGGAACCATTGCCTCCAGCCGGAGCAGCGGATCGGCATTCCAGCCGAGATCCTCTTCGGTCCTGACCAGCCCGTGGATGGCGTCGATGCCCCACTTCTCGCTCTCCGGCAGCACGGCCGTGAGAACGCCGGCCTGGCGCATCCACAGCAGGGCACGCGAAGGATCGGGCGCCAAAAGCAGCTTCTTCAGTTCGGACCAGACGCGCTCGGCCGAAAGCCTGCCGAGCCCGTCCTTCAGCCTGGCGCAGGCCTTCAGGCCCTCAGCGTCAGGCCGGCCGTCGCCGTACCAGGCAAAAAAGCGGAAGAAGCGCAGGATGCGCAGATAATCCTCGCGGATGCGCGCTTCCGGATCGCCGATGAAACGCAGCCGCCTCGCCTCGATATCGGCGACGCCGCCGACAAGGTCGACAACCGTCCCGTCGGCTTCGGCATAGAGCGCGTTGATGGTGAAGTCGCGCCGCTCGGCGTCCGCCTTCCAGTCGCGCCCGAAGGTCACTTTCGCCCGCCGGCCGTCGGTCTCGATATCGGCCCTGAGCGTCGTGACCTCATAGGCCTTGCCGCCGGCGATTGCCGTGATGGTGCCGTGCTCGATCCCGGTCGGCACGGTCTTGAAGCGGGCGGCCTGGGCGCGGCGGATTGTTTCCTCGGGCACGGTCGTCGTGGCGATGTCGATATCGGCGACCGGCTGGCCGATCAGCGCGTTGCGCACCGCTCCGCCGGCCACGCGCGCCTCCTCGCCGCCTTCCTTCAGCGCGGCAAGCAGCTTCTGCAGATGCTTTTCGCCCAGCCAATCGGCCTGGCCCAAGAGAGACACCTCAGCGCTCACGCATAGAGCCTTTCATAGAGTGTGCGGATGATGCCGGCGGTGACGCCCCAGATGCGCTGGCCGCCATAGGGCATCTCGTAGAAGAACCATTCGAGGTCGTTCCACATGCGGCTGTCGCGCGCGTGGTTGACAGGGTCCATCAGGAAGCGCAGCGGCACCTCGAAGGCGGCGTCGACCTCGTCGGCATTGAGCGTCAGCGAAAAGCCCGGCCGCACCACGGAAAGCACCGGCACGATGCGGTAGCCGCTGCCTGAGATATAGTCGGGCATACGGCCGATGATTTCGATGTGGTCGCGGTCGAGGCCGATCTCTTCGAAGGTCTCGCGCAACGCTGTGGCCTCAGGGCCGGGATCGGTCGGATCGATGGTGCCGCCGGGGAAAGCCACCTGGCCGGAATGGCTGCGCAGCCTCTCGGCGCGCTTGGTAAGCAGGACCGCGGCGCCATCGGCGTGATCGATGACCGGGATAAGCACAGCGGCGTCGCGCAGCGGCTTTATGTGCTTCAGCCTGGGATGGCCTGGATTGAAGCGATGATCGCCGAACTCGTTGCCGGCTTGCGCCTCCGGCTGCGCCGCGACACGGGCGCGAAAATCCGCGATCGAGAACGGCACCGGCGCCACCTGGTCCATCACGCGCTCAGCCGCTCGAGCTTTTCGACCGGCATGATCGGATAGACCTCGCCGCCGGAGCGGACGGCGAACATCGCTTTGCCGTCGATGTCGATCTCCTCGCCATGCTCGACCAGTTCGTACATCACCGGCCGCGCCACCAGAGCTTCCAGCCGACCGCGCACCAGCACGTAGGGCTTGAGCCCGCCCGTGGCGTCCTCGTCGACGAAGCGCAGCGGATGGCCGGGCCCGGCGGTGACCACGTCGCCGACATTGGTGCGGAAGGTGACGACCTGCCCGTCGCCGGTCCCCGACACGTTCATCTCGACGGCGATGAAGGGCGCGTCTACGACGCGGATCCCCACCCGCTCCACCGGCGTCACCAGATAGGTCTTGCCGTCGGCGTCCTTGCGCAGGACGCTCGAAAAGAGCTGTACCAGCGGCATGCGCCCGATCGGCGTGCCGAGATAGAGCCAGGTTCCGTCGGCCTTGATCTCCATGTCGAGATCGCCGCAGAAGTCCGGATTCCAGCGCTCTACCGGAGCCGGTCCCTTGTCCGCGCACGACGCCCGCGAGATCAGCGCTTCCAGACCACGCGCCTCTGTGGCGCGGGTCAAACTCTGTTCGCGATGCTCGACACGTTCGGTCATGGTCACGAAATAGTCACTGTTGTCCCGATTGTCAGCCTTGTCAGCCCAAGTCTGTGATTTAAGTTCGAATGCAGGCGCCAGGCGAGGCCGAATCGCGGCATTCTGCGACTTTGAGAGTGCAGGCCGGTATTTCCAACCACAAGGATCGAACGGCATGAGCGTGATGATCAAGGAAAGCCCGTTGAGTGACAAGGCGATGATCGAGCAGGCCGAGAAGGCGCTGGCCGACATCTCGAAGGTGCGCGATGCCGTAGGCCGCGTGATCTTCGGCCAGGAAGCCGTCGTCGAGCGCACGCTGGTTGCGCTGCTGGCCGGCGGCCATGCGCTGCTTGTCGGCGTGCCGGGCCTCGCCAAGACCAAGCTTGTCGAGACGCTCGGCATCGTGCTCGGCCTCGATTCCCGCCGCATCCAGTTCACGCCCGACCTGATGCCGTCCGATATCCTCGGCTCGGAAGTGATGGAGCAGGACGAATTCGGCAAGCGTTCCTTCCGCTTCATCTCTGGGCCGATCTTCACCCAGCTTTTGATGGCGGACGAGATCAACCGCGCCTCGCCGCGCACACAGTCGGCGCTGCTGCAGTCGATGCAGGAATATCACGTCACCATCGCCGGCGTTCGCCACGACCTGCCCTCGCCTTTCCACGTACTGGCGACGCAGAACCCGCTGGAACAGGAAGGCACCTATCCGCTGCCGGAAGCCCAGCTCGACCGCTTCCTGATGCAGGTCGACATCCTCTATCCGGAGATCGAAGCCGAACGCCGCATTCTGCTCGAAACCACCGGCGTCGAGGAGGCCAGGACCGACAATGTACTGCAGTCGGCCAGGCTGAAGGAGATTCAGACGCTGATCCGCCGCATGCCGGTGCCGGAAAGCGTCGTCGAGGCGATCCTCAAGCTGGTGCGCTCGGCTCGTCCCGGTCAGGGCATTGCCGACACCGACAAGCACGTCGCCTGGGGCCCGGGACCGCGCGCCAGCCAGGCGCTGACACTGTGCGCGCGAGCGCGCGCCCTATATGATGGAAGGCTGGCGCCGTCGGTCGACGACGTCCGTGCCTTGGCGGAGCCGGTGCTGCAGCATCGCATGGCGTTGACTTTCGCTGCTCGCGCCGAAGGCACATCCGTGCGCGACGTGGTGGCGAAACTGGCAAAAGGCATCTAATGGGTCGAATAGGCGAGGTCCAGGCACCGGTTGCGACGCGCGACGCGCTCGCCCGCGGCCGGTTGCGGGCCTCTCTGGTGCCGGACCTGCTGGTCGAGGCGCGCCGCATCGTCAACACCGTGATCGCCGGCTGGCACGGCCGCCGCAAGCGCGGCATCGGCGAGAATTTCTGGCAGTTCCGCCCCTATGTCGAAGGCGATGCCTCGCGCATCGACTGGCGCCGCTCGGCCCGCGACGACCACACCTATGTGCGCGACCGCGAGTGGGAAGCGGCTCATACCGTCTGGCTCTGGTCCGACCCCTCGCGCTCCATGCTCTACAAGTCCGCCGGAGCCGGCGTTTCCAAGGAATCGCGCGCGCTGGTGCTGACGCTTGCCCTGGCCGAGCTTCTGTCGCGCAGCGGCGAGCGCATTGCCTGGCCGGGCCTCACCGACCCGTTCACAGCCCGCAACGGCGCCGAACGCATCGCGGCCCAGCTCAGCCATGCCGGCAACCTGCCGGCCAAGCCCGACCTCTCGGCCATCCGCCGCTTCTGCGACATCGTCATCGTCAGCGATTTCCTCGATCCGGTCGGGGAAACCATGGCCTGGCTCGACGTGCTCGCCCGTCACGGCGTACGCGCGCATCTGATCGAGGTCGCCGACCCGGCCGAGGAGACCTTCCCTTATTCCGGTCGTACCGAATTCACCGATCCCGAGACCGGCGACAAGCTGACCGCCGGCCGCGCCGAAACGCTTAAAGACGAATACCGCCTGCTCTACACCGCCCGCCGCGAGGAACTGGCCGGCTGGTGCAAGCGCCTCGGCTGGAGTTTCACCGTCAACCATACCGACCGCCTCGCCTCCGAGGCGCTCGTGCGGGTCCACATGGCGATGACCGCCGACAGCAGCCGCCCAGGGCTGGCTGCCGGCGGCAGCCATGCAGGGCTGACTGCCGGCGGCAGTCATGCCGGAAAGGCGCTCGCATGAGCTGGCTGCCGCTCTCCTTCGGCGCGCCGATGGTGCTGTGGGGTCTGCTGGCCCTGCCGGTGATCTGGTGGCTGCTGAGGCTGACGCCGCCCAGGCCGCAGACCGAGGTCTTTCCGCCGCTGAGGATCCTTGCCCGCGTCCTGAGGCGCGAGGAGACGCCGCATCAAAGCCCCTGGTGGCTGACGCTGCTTCGCCTGCTGATGGCCGCCCTTGTCGTCACCGCGCTCGCCGAACCGGTCTTCAATCCGCGCGAAAAGCTGCCGGCGGAGGGCTCGGCGCTTGCGCTGGTCATCGACAATGACTGGGCGAGCGCGGCCGATTGGGGCAAGCGCGTCGCCACCGCCGAGCGGCTGATCGCCGACGCCGGCTCGAACGGCGTGCCGGTCGTCATCGCCTTCACCGCCGAGAAGCCGAATGCCGAGATCGGTCCCTTCGATGCATCGGCCGCGCTCGACCGCCTGCGCGCGGCAAAGCCGCGCCCGATCCCGGCCGACCGCCCCGCCGTCTATGCCCGCGTCGCCGCCACATTGGAGCGCCTGCCGGGCGCCAGCGTCGCCGTGCTTGCCGATGGCCTTGCGGCCAATGGCGACGAAGCGGCCTTCAAGACGCTTCTGGAAAAAAACGCCTCGCGGCTGGTCTGGGCCACCTCGGACCGGGTTTCGCTCACCGGCCTGACCGGTGCCGACAATCAGGTCGACGGTTTCACGCTGACCGCCATCCGTGCGCCGGGCGATCCGGCGCCGGCGCAAGTCACGGCGGGCGCTTTCGACGACAAGGGCCGCCGCATCGCCGACGCGACGCTGACCTTCGCGCCGGGCGAGACCACCGCCACCGGAACGATGAAGGTGCCGTTTGAATTGCGCAACGACTTCGCCTCGATAGCACTCGATGGCGAGCATCAGGCCGGAGCCGTGCGCGTGCTGGACGAGAGCTCCAAGCGCCGCCGCGTCGGGCTGCTTTCGCAGGCCGAGGCAGACCAGGCGCAGCCGCTGCTGTCGCCGCTCTATTACATTCGCCGCGCCCTGCAGCCCTTCGCCGATCTGGTCGAGCCGTCGAGCGCCGATCTGGCCGACGCCATTCCGCAGCTTCTCGACCAGAAGCCGGCCATGGTCATCATGGCCGATGTCGGTACCATCCCCGCGCAGGTCCGGCAGCGGCTGGTCGACTGGGTGAACAATGGCGGCACGCTGGTGCGCTTTGCCGGTTCAAGGCTGGCAGCCGCCGGCAATGACGATGATCTCTTGCCGGTCCGGCTGCGCGGCGGCGAGCGCGCACTGGGCGGTGCGCTGTCCTGGACGACGCCGCAACAGGTCACCGAATTCCCAAAGAACGGCCCGTTCGCCGATCTCGCGCCGCCGACCGAGGTGACGGTCAGCCGGCAGGTGCTGGCCGAACCCACGCCCGACATCGTCGAGCGCACCTGGGCCACACTTGCCGACGGCACGCCTCTGGTCACGGGCATGAAGAAGGACAAGGGCACGCTCGTGCTCTTCCATGTCACGCCGGAGGCGACCTGGTCTAACCTGCCGATCTCCGGCAGCTTCGTCGAGATGCTGAGGCGCGTCGTGCAATTGTCGCGCAACCAGGGCGCCGCGGTCGCCAATGCCGAGGCTGCCGCCGCGTCGCTGGCGCCCTATCGCATGATCGGCGCCGACGGCGCGCTGGTGCCGCCGACGCCCGATGCGCGGCCGCTCGT
>NZ_LPVS01000101.1:0-23874 GCF_014843905.1 Mesorhizobium silamurunense
ACCTTGTTCGCCGACCCCATCAGGGCCAGCAGCTTCAAACGGCTGCATGAAACAGGCCGGACAGAAGACTGCACCCGACCAATGCGCCAGAACAACGAATTACCTCTTGCATCGCGGGAGCCATCCACAGAGGACGTCGCCGACCCGCATACCTCCCCCAAACGCAAAAAACCCAAAGCGAGAAAACCCGCCCGTACGCTGCCGCCGGCCTGGCTGACACCCGGCAACCGCGAAAAATCCGAAGCCCAGCTCTACAAACTGCCGGCGCCGCCGCCTCCGGTAGCGCCCGGCCGACAGCCGCATGTCGCGGCCATGCGCTTTCTCGATTGCCTGTTCGGCCGCTGCCGCGCGCCGATTGACCTCGCGTTGCGCGAGGATGCCGAGGACGACCCGCTCGGCGCGCGCCCAGGACCGGACATGCTCTGCTGCGGCCTGCGTACGCCCGGCACGCGCTCATACTGTGCGCACCATCATGCCAGGTTTCACGGACACCGGGGAATGTGATCGGAGTGCGATCACCGGAACGCCAGCCTCTCCAATTGCCCACAATCCAAGGAACACCCATGCCCCGCAAGCCCTCCAGAAAACCCCAGCTGCCGAAACTTCCCAAGGGCGAGGCCGAGCAGGTGCGCATCCGCCGCGAGATCGGCCATGATTTTGCGCTGAAGCAGGACCGCTTCGGCCGCCAGCGCCTCACCAATGGCACTGCGGAGGCGCGCCGCGTCTACGAGGTCTCGAATGGCGGCTACACCTCCACCGGCGGCATCGTGCGCCTGCGCAATGTCGATCCGCTGGTGGGCATCACCTCGCTCACCCGCCAGCAGCGCGAGGCAGGCGGGCGTTTTCGCGACGATTTCGAGCGCGCCGCCCGCGAGGGCCTGCAGCCGCAATCCTGGAGCGAGCGCGTCGACGGCGGCAGGGTGGGCGGCGGCATCCCCGACCGCGTGCTCTCAGCCGGCCGCGCGCATGCCCAAGCCGCGGCCGCGCTCGCCCATTGGGAAGTGGCCGAGGTGGTGCGCAGAATTTGCCTCGAAGGCCAGTCGGTAAAGGCCATCGCCGAACGCACGGGCGAGGGGCGCGATGTGGTGGTCAAGCTGCTGAAGGTCGGGCTGGATCTGCTCGCGGTGCATTACGGGATGATGATGGGGAGGCGGGCGGGGTGAAGTGCGCTAGATTTCGCCCGGATTGCAAATTCGCAACCAGCTAGAAAGGATTTCCGGAACGTTCTCCCAATCGTGGTAAGCCAGTCATGGCGATGCGGATGAAATTCAGTAAATTGGGGAAGTAAAGGAGGCGCCCATGGATGAGGATGACGATGAAATTCTGAGCGTCATAAAGAGGAATGTAGAAACACACATCACGCTTCTGCGCGAAAGAAAATTCGCTGAATTGCGAAGATTCCTGGATGAAACCTACGGCGCTAAACCCCGATCAACGGCACGCATATGAGTGCGAAGTTCTCTGGGAGGAAGGCAAGCAAGAGCAAGCTCTGGAGGAGGCGGTCAACCGTCTGAAAAGCGGCAACTACAACGTCAATCACATCATCCTCTGCGCCACATATGCGTGGAAACTGCGCCGAAAGGACGTAGCGGATTACCTGGGGTTGTCGTTCAAGTCCAAAGAACTCGAGACATCGTCCATCGTTCTCGCCGAGTTCGTTTACCGGGAACTCAACGGGCTGGAGGTCAGTGACGAGATGAGACACACGGCCAGGATGCTGGGCGTTGATTGATGATGAAACGCTGAGTGCCGGAAAAGTTCATACTCTGAGCTGGACGGCGCTTTGAAGTCCCAGATTGCCCAAGCCCGGCGCTGCCCCTCATCGCCCTGCCGGGCATTTCTCCCCGTATGGTGACGGGGAGAAAGATGCTGTCACCGACGCTTTCGCCGATCGCCAGCGTCGCGAGATAGGCGCCGGCGTCGCGGTCATCTCCCTTCTCCCCGTCACCATACGGAGAAGGTGCCGGCAGGCGGATGAGGGGCGGCGCCGACCGACGGCCCTTGTCAGAGTTGTTCAGAGGCGCCTCAAGCGCCTTTCTTCAGCGGCTTCGGCTCGCTGTCAGGCGGCCCCTTCTCCCACCCAAACACACTCCGTCCCCCCAGCAGATGCGACTGGTCCATTTCCCCCGCGACAATCTCCTTCAAGCTCGGACCCGTCACATAGCGCTCCATCCTGCGTGACTCCCCGTCCAGCCGTCGCAGCGCCTGCAATTCCTCATCCCGCCCGAGCTTGGCTTTGCTCACCGCCGATTTCAGCACCGAGATCGTCTCGTCATAGACCTTTAGCGGCACGGGGAAGGGGTGGCGGTCCTTGCCGCCGTGGGCCAGCGAGAAGCGCGCCGGGTCGGAGAAGCGGAAGGGCGCGCCGTGCACCACTTCCGACACCATGGCCAGGGCGCGCACCGTGCGCGGGCCGACGCCGGGCACCAGGAGCAGCTCGGGAAAATCCTTCGGGCCGCTTTGGATCGCGGACGCGATGTTGCCGTGCAGGCGGCGCATGACGATGTCGCTCTCGCGCACGTCGTGATGCGCGGGCATGACGAGGTTGGGCAACAGCGGCTGCGCGGCGGGCTCTGGCTCAGGCTGCGGCTCCAGCACGGCCAGCTCCGTCAGGATCTTTTCGGGGCTCATGGTCTTGAGCAACTCGATCTGGCCGATGCGGGCCTTTTCCGCGCGACGGTCGGTGAGGTTGACGATCTCGCCCTGCCGCTCGCCCTCGATCGCCGCATGCGGCTGGTCGACGAAGCTCGTAAGCCCCTCCGACAGCCAGTGGTAGCGGCGGGCCTGGCGGGCGTTGCCGTTCATGCCCTGCTGCACCACCACCCAGCGGCCGTCATCGGTGACGATGAAGCCGTGCAGATAGAGGTCGTAGCCGTCCTGCACGGCGGCGCTGTCCACCTTGGCGACGAGGCGGCTGGCGGTGGCCAGCGCCTCGCCATCGAGGCCAATATGGTCGCCGATCGCGATCAGCTCGCCCGGCGTCTTGCGCGAATGCGCGCCGCGCCCGCCGCAGACATGAATACCGAGTTCGCCCGATAGCGGGTTCAAGCCGCGCTTCAGCGCGCCGATGACCGAGGTGGTGATGCCGGAGGAATGCCAGTCCATGCCCATCACGGCGCCGAAGGACTGGAACCAGAAGGGATGCGCCAGGCGGCGCAAAAGCTCGTCGCAGCCGTAATGGTGGATGATGGCTTCGCAGAGCACCGCGCCGAGCCGCGTCATGCGCTCGCCCAGCCATTTCGGGACCCGCCCGCCATGCAGCGGCAGGTCGGCGCTGCCGCTTCGCTGCGTCACGTCAATTCTCCGTGGTTACCGGAGAGGTAGATGGCAGGGGTGGGATTTGCAAGGTGGGCAAGACGGAGCGCCCCTCTCCGTCATCCTCCGGCGTCTGCGCCGCGTCGCTTCGCTCCTTGTTAGGATGACGAAGCTGCCCGCCTAGTCAGTAACGGCAAATCCGCACGCGTTCCAGCACCCGGTGGTGATGGTGCCAGTGCCTCACCCACCTCACGTGGCAATGGCGGTAATGGTAGTGCCGGTAGTAGTAGCGGTGCGGATAGCGGACCACGTAACCGGGATAATAGTCATCGTAATAGCGCGGGCCGTAATAGCGGCCGCCATAGAACGGTCCGCCGTAGAAGGGTCCACCGTAGAACGGGCCGCCGTAGAACGGGCTATAGCCGCCGAACGGACCGAAACCGAGACCGAAGAATCCGCGCGCATCCGCCGGCGCGACCGTGGCTGCCGCGGAGGCAACGGCGATCACCGAAGCAAATAACAATTTTTTCATGGCAACCTCCTCCTGAAGGCTGATCATCAGGTAAACGCATCGCGGGAAGCCTATGTTCCCGATCGCTAATGTTGGCCGGTGTCACCGGCCCCTTGAGGGAGGAGGTCGCCGCGAAGGGCGGCAGGGCATCAATATCTGGGCCCGGAGCGCGAGGCCGCGCCTCGAATGTCGGCGTCCGAGCCACTTACGTCTTATCTGTCGCCTGCGGCGACATCTACCCTTGAGGGGAGATGTCGCCGCTTACGGGCGCTAATTGGTCAGCGCTCGCAGATGCGGATTTTTTCGATGACGCGGTGGTGATGGCGCCAGTGCTTCACGATCCTGATCCGGCAATTATCACCATAATACCGGTTATGATAGCGCACCACATAACGCTCACGATAGGGAGTGTAGTAGTCGTCATCGTAGACGTGTCGGTAATAGCGGTGAGGGTAATACCCGCCATAGTAGTCGTCTCCGTAGTATGGGTCATAGGACGGGCCGATACCGATACCGAGCTGGACGCTGCCGGCGCTGGCCGGCGCGATCGCAAACGCCGAGGCGATGGCGATCATCGAAGCAAGCAGAAGCTTTTTCATCGCTGCCTCCTTTAGGTTCGATGGATGCCCCTTCAACGGGTAAACGGTTTCGGAGCGGGCGATGTTCCCAGGAAAATGCGCGGCGTTATTTTGGATGGAGCGAGGGGCGATCCCCTGCAGGGATTGGCCAATCGCCATCCCGTCGCGCCGTGTCGCGTTATCGCGCGCGAAGCCCGGGCGCCATCGGCTATTCAATCGCCCAGCCAACCCGATCCCAGGAGCCTTCAATGACCAAACAGACCATTTTCAAATTCGGCGCCGTCGAGCATGCCGAGTCCGGCGACCTGCCGGGCTGGATCGCGGTCGACGGGTCGCCGACCATGCAGACCGCCGTCCAGCACGCCACCGACGACGGCAAGGTGATGGCGGGCACCTGGCGCGCCTCGCCCGGCACCTACCACGCGACCTATACCGACTACGAGTTCGTGCACATGATCGCCGGCCGCATCGTCATCACGCCGGATGGCGGCGAGCCGGTCGAGGTCGGACCGGGTGACGCCTTCGTGGTCGAGGCGGACTTCAAAGGCACCTGGAAGATCCTCGAGCCGGTGACCAAGCATTTTGTGGTTGTGACGGGGTAGAGAGCCATCGCCGAAGCTGCTGATCTCCCCTGCAAGAGGGGAGATCACGCGCTCCAGCGCCCCGCTTACCTACCCACCTTCGAAATCACCCTTTTCTCGACCTCCGGCTCCAGCGATTCCGCAAACGGCGTCGCCAGATGGTGCTGGTCGCGGAAGGCGAGCTGGCCGTCGATGAAGACGTGGCAGGTGGTGGTGTTGCAGAAGCGGTCGGTGAGGTCGACGTAAGAGGCGTTAGGCACGCTGGTGACGATCTCGCGCTCGACCGCGGCCATCGCGTCGTTAGCGGCATAGCTGCGCGTCTGGTCGCAGAGCGAAGGCGCCTTGTCGCGCCATAGCGCGCGCGCCACGCAGGTGTCGATGTTCTCGTCGTTGAACGGCACGTCACGGATGAAGGCGATCTTCAGTCCGGCCTTGCTTAAGGTCGTCAGCGTCGAGCGCAGGCCGGCCCTCCACACGGCGTCGGGCGTGTCCGGCTCGCCCTTGCCGGCGGCCATCTTGCGCGAGGAGGTGAGCGACAGCTCCGAGATCACCACCAGCGAAGGTTTTGCGGCGATGATCTCCTTGATCGCCTGCTCGCGCCATTGGTCGCATTCGCGGTAGTTGCGGTTGAGCTTGGTAACATAGAAGGAGAAACGCGAGGGCCGGCACGAACTCTTCAGCCAGGTCTCGACGCGGTAGCCGTTCTTCTTTCCCGCCTCGATCAGCGGCGTCGACCAGTGATCGGCGTGGGAATCGCCGAACAACGCGATCATGCGCCGGCCATTGCCGAACACGCATGGCTTCGGCGTCACAGTGTCGTAGCCCTCGACGCAGGCCTCGGCGCGCGCGGTGGCGGGTTCGGCCGCGCTTGCCGCGATGCTGCGCTGCTCGGGGTCCTGGTGGCGCACGGCAAGCGCCGCATTGCCATAGGCGGCTGCGACGCCGGTGCCGGTCAGGAGGAGGGCCGGCACCAGCGCCCGCGCCGCATTGGCCATAAGCCAGCCGTTGCGGCGGATCGGATTCTCGATGAAATGGTAGCTCAGCGCCGAGAGCGCCAACGTCAGCCCGAGGCAGGCGAGGCGTTGGGCGAGCGTCAGCTGCTCCACCAGCATGCCGGCATAGACGATCACCGGCCAATGCCAGAGATAGAGCGAATAGGAAAGCTTTCCGACCCACTGCAAGGGCGGCAGCGCCAGGGCGGCATTCACGCCGACCCTGACGCCGGCCGCTCCCGCCAGCAGGAGAAGGACAGTGCCGGCAACCGGCACCAGCGCCAGGAAACCGGGGAAGGGAGCCTCCTCGCTGAAGGTGAAGTAAGCAAAAGCAATCATCGCCAGTCCGGCCAGGCTGAGCGCCAGGGCAAGCCACCGGCGCTTCTGGAGCAGCCATGCCGGCGCCATCGAGGCCAGCCCGCCGGCGGCGAATTCCCAGGCGCGCAGCGGCGAGAAATAGAACGCCCAGGGCTGCGACACGGTGGTCAGCCAAGCGCAGACCGCGAAGGAGACGAGGCCGGCAATGCCGATCACAAGCATGATCGTCCGCTTGCCGGGCTTCAGCCAGCCCGCCAGCATCAAGAGCGCCGGCCAGGCGAGATAGAACTGCTCCTCCACCGACAGCGACCAGTAATGGATGAACGGGTTGTTTGCGGCGTCGTTGGCGAAATAGTCGAACGACCAGCGGATCAGCCAGAGGTTGATCATATAGGCCGAAGCCCACATCGCCCCCTTGGAATAGAGCGCCTGCTCCTCCGGTGAGAGGATGATCGCACCCGCGGCAAGCGTCGCGGCGATGACGAAAAGCGCCGCCGGCAAAAGCCTGCGCGCGCGCCGGGCGTAGAAGCGCAGGAAGTCGAGCCGGCCGGTTCCGGAAATCTCGGTGACGAGATGGCGGGTGATCAGGTAGCCGGAGATGACGAAGAAGATGTCGACGCCGGCAAAGCCGCCGGGCAGGGCGGTGAGGCCGAAGTGGAAGGCGACGACGCCCGCCACGGCGAGCGCACGCAACCCCTCAATGTCTGGCCGGAAGTCCGGCGATGGTGCTGACACGAAGGCGAACCTCGCAACGGTCGTTCGTATCCCGCCTGCAGGAAAGCCTCGCCCCTACGGGTTTATATCGCAATGCAACAAATCTAACGCAGTGCAACATAAGGGGAGGGGGTGAGGGCGTGCGGCGGCGCTGGAACTGCCGATCTCCACCCTTGCGGGGGGAGATTGGCCGACCCGCTTCCTCCTGCAACCTGGCGACTGGCGAAAGCAGCCGAGCCCTTAATCTCCCCGCACCGAAGCCGCAATCACGCCTTCTTCAAAAACTCCGTCTTCAGCACCAGGCCCTTCACCTGCTTGGTGTTGCATTCGATCTCGCCAGGGTTGCCGTTGAGGCGGATGTTTTTCACCAGCGTGCCGCGCTTGATCGTCTCGGACGTGCCCTTGACCTTAAGATCCTTGATCAGGGTCACGGAGTCGCCGTCCGTCAGCGGCGTGCCGTTGCTGTCCCTTACGATCGCGTCTGTCATGGCGGGCCTTTCGTTGGTTGGATGGCGTGTGCCCCGCCTATCGCGCCGACAATGGCCTGGTCAAGCCGCCCTCACCCCCCGATCATCACCTCGGCCTCGATCTCGACCGGGAGATTGAACGGCAGGGCGGAGACGCCGATGGCGGTGCGGGCGTGGCGGCCGATCTCCGGCCCGAAGATTTCGAGGATGAGATCGGAAAAGCCGTTCATCACCGCTGGGGTCTGGGTGAAGCCCGGCGCCGCGTTGACCATGCCGTGCACGCGGCACCAGCCGGTGATCCGGTCGAGGCTGCCGAGCTCGCGCCTGAGGCTCGCGAGCATCGACAGCCCGACCTTGCGGGCCGATGCCCGCGCCTTTTCCAGCGACACGCTCTCGCCGACGACGCCGGACGGGCCGGTGAGCCGGCCGTCCGGCTCCTGCGGCCCGTGGCCGGAGATGTAGGCGCGGTCGCCGCGCACATTGACCCAGGGAAAAGGCAGCAACATCCCTGGCGGCAGTTTCAGCGGCGGCGGCAGGATGATGCCGAGCGCGGCAAGCTTTTCCTCGGCACCCATGGCATGGCCTCCCTCGGAGCCTCGTCGCACAGCCATAGCAGCGCCCTGGCCGCGACTGTGCCGAGCTTTCCGGTTCGCTGTCCTTTCGTCAAGACGGCAAGAATTGGCCGGTCTGAGGATTGGCATGGCCCGCGCGGACCGCGCCGCTTGGCGATCCGCGCGGGCGGGCGCCGGCCCCCGCCGGCGGCGCCAAGCCCCCAAACCCTCAGGCTGGCCGGGTGGCTGTTGGTTCGGCCTTTGCCCGGCCGTTTCTGCTTCCTCGCCCACCAGGACAGAACGTCGCGAAGGTGGCTTAAATCGCGCTAGAAATGGATCCATAGCGCCGGCGGATATGCTTGGCTTGGCGGCGCGGTTGTCGCGGTGCCAGCGGGCGCTATGCCACCGGTGGACGTCTGGTCCAGCGGCGGCCGGGTTTTCTCGGTCTGGGTCTTTGTCTCGGTCACCAGAGTTTTCGTTTTGGCTTCGGCGGCTTGTGATAGCGCAAGTGCCACAACAAGCGCGGATAGAACGACTTTCATGACAACTCCCCTGCACCCACCCCGGCGGCGACCCTAGCGCCGGCTGCCCGGCCGCAAAGGCAGCGCGTGCGGAACGCTGTGGAATTCTCTGGATTTCCTGGAATATTAGGCCATGGAAAATCGGCATGGCCGGGAATGGAGACTGTTTCCCGGCGTGCTAAACCGAATGGTTAGAGCAGCTCGGCGATTCCCTGCCAAACGCCGAAATGCTCTGGCGGCGAAAAGCATCGAGGGGCTTGTTGCATGGCGCAGCACATCGCGCAAAAACTAAGACTGACGTCGGCCTTGCTGGGAACCGTGACCCGCAAGGACCTGGCGGCGGCGTTCCGCGCCGTCAACCCGAAGACGGCGTTTGATCTCGGTCGCGCCGACAAATGGCTGCAGGGCCGCGCACGACCGCGCCAGATGAGCGTCTATGACGACTGGGCGAAGCTACTCGAGCTGGAACAGCCCAGCGCCTGGATCGCCGAGAGCGACCTGGCAAGCTTCACCGCCGCGATCGCGGCCCGCCACGGCATCGACAGCGCCGAGCTGGAGCGCCGCGCCGGCGTGCAGTTCGAGGCCTCCGCGCATGACGAACGCGGCCTCGGCTCCGGGCTTGCCGGGACCTATGCCTGCTATTCGCGCGCCTGGTCGCCCTATTATCGCGGCCAGCTCATCAAGGGCCGCCTGTCGATCGAGGCCGGGCCCGGCGCGCATGGGCTTGCCGCCACCTATCGCGAGACCTTGCCGACCGGGCAGTTGCTGCTCGGCGGCCCGGTCAACCCGGCAAAGCGCGGCCTCTACGTGCATCTGAAGGAGGCGGGCGGCGACGCCCAGTTCTTCCTCTGCCTGTTCCCGCAGACGCAGCCGGTCAGTGTACTCGGCGGCTATATGTGCGGCGCCGCCATCATCGGGCCCGAGGCTCAACCGTCGATCACCAGGATCCTTCTGGTGCGTCTGCGCGATGCAGCATTCGGCGCCGAGACATGGGGCGGATACCTGCCGGCCGGCGGCTCGATCGCCGGCGACCTGACGAGCCTCGGCATCGCCGTGGAACACCCGGAAACGATCGACCGGCAACTCGAGCAGTTCCTTGGCGCCGACAGCGGCGGCGCCAACCAGATCCCGCCGGCCGATTTCCGCGCCATCCTCAATGTGTTCGACCGCCATTGGCTGCAGCACGCGGGCTAACCTCGGCGTCAAGAAGAGAGCGCCGGGAGAGGGCGCCGGCTGTTGCCTGCGTACCACAGTTGACGCGCTTTCGGTTGCGGCAGGCGCTCGTTGCATGCAGATCACGAAAACGTTTTTTGACAAGACGGCGTCCCCCTTGCCTCGTGAGGCGGCAACATTGGATAGGGGCGCATCCATGAAAAAAGTTTACGAGAAGCCGACGCTGTCGAAGCGCGGGAAGCTGTCCGGCGTCGTCGCGGTCGCGCTCTCGCGGACCTGAGCGGTATTCCGGTTCCGCCGCCGCGCGGAACGCGTCGCATGCGGCGTCGTCGCTATCGTGGTGTCCAGACCAAAGTAATCGCGTATCGCTGATCCGGCGGCCAGCCGGCGATTTCGCCAGGCCTTGCCGCATGGTTGCGCTCGTCGAATCTTGACAGGCTCGGCATGGCGCGTTCACCTGTGCCGATCGTTGACCCGCGCAGGAACGGACGATGAAGAAGACTTACGAAAAGCCCAGGCTGCAAAAGCGCGACAGGCTTTCGGCCGCGACCGCCGCCACCCCGTCGTCCGGCTTCACGTTCTGAGGCCGTCGGGCGGTCCAAACTTGACAATCGCTCCCCGCGGCGCTCATTTTGCCCGGATCGTCTTCAGGGGGAATCTCGATGAAGAAGGTCTACAGCAAGCCGACGCTCGAAAAGCGCGGGAAGCTTTCGGCTGTAACGGCCGGCAACGGCTCGTCCATCGCGGTCTAGCGGCAGGCACAGCGTCAGAGCCTTGCGACGCTCCTGGCCAGGAGCGGGCGGTACACCGTGCAGGTGCCCGCCCGTCCGGCGCCGCCGCCAAGCTGCTGAAACCCCGTCCGTCCCCAACAGCAACGGTCATGGCGTGACCAGTGATCGCGAATTGCCATTGGCGGGCCTTGCTGTCAACGCCGGCCGGAGCGCCCCGCGGAGGGCGCTTTTTTTGTTGTGCAGGGGCCGAAATCGGCCTGCTGCGATCACGCCATTGCCTTTGGCGGAAGCTCGAAAATGGCGGATTTCCGGGCTTTTCGACCGTTGCGGAAGCCGGCGCCGGGCTATATGCCTATCCGCTTGAATAAGCTTGTTTTTCGCCGGCTGAGGCGTTTTGAGGTTCCCCTTTTACCCCTGACTTTTTTTGGGCGCATTTCTGCATTGCAGCATTGGCGGCTGCGCGAGGCGCCGCGGGCGGTTTCGCCAATCACTGGTGTCAGAGCGTCAGCCCCTCTGTGAACCGCTTCATGATGCCATCATGCAAGCATGCTATGATGCGCCATGCGAGCGGGGGAGGGTGCGATGGGCGATCGGTTGCTCGAAGTGCTTGCCAGGCGCAAGTCCTGGATAGATAGGGTGGCGCTTGGGCTGCTCATCTTTCTCGCAACGCTGATTGCCGGTCTTATGGGCGGCGCAGGCGCGCAGGAGGTGGAGACGGTGCGCGTCGCCACCTTCAACGCCTATCTGCTCTCGCCGATCTTCAAATGCGCCAACCCGAACGTCGGCTGAACTACGAGCTCAGAATGCGCAAGAACGAGCCGGTGACGGTAGGGCCATGAGTTATCGGCACTTTTGGTTCCTCGCCCCGCAAGCGGGGGATAGGTGTCCGCCAAGCGGACGGAGAGGGGCCTTCGTAGGGCGTTCCCCCGCTTCGTCTCGGCTTCGCCGATCCACCTCTCTCCCACTTCATGGGGCGAGGAAACTTCAATTCGTTCCGCCCACTTGGTGGTGGCGCAGCGGTCGTTGTGCTGCGCGTCGATGGCGTGGGTGCATTCCCGGGAATGCGCCCAGCCGGTGTCGGCCATCACCTTGCTCACGGTCATCGCCTTGCCGCTCCCGGTGGTGAAGGACGCCCAGCCGGTGTCGGCCATCACCTTGCTCACGGTCATCGCCTTGCCGCTCCCGGTGGTGAAGGAGGGTAAGGCGGACGGATTGTCGAGGGCGCTGCCGTCGTATCAAGGCTTGGGTTCCACGCCCCCGCCAAAGGCGCGGGAGAGGTGGCCGCGAAGCGGACCGAGAGGGGGTCTTCGTAGGGCGCTCCCCCTCTCCGTCTCGGCTTCGCCGAGCCACCTCTCCCAGAGGAATCCCTGATCCTGACGCGTCGCGATCCTTCGCACCCCCTTCTGGCCTGTCGCCCATCTCGCCGCAGGGAGGAGATCGGCAGATTCACCGCCCGCCGCACACGTCTCTTACCATCCCCCGCAGCCAGCGATGCGCGGGGTCGGCGTCGAGGCGCGGGTGCCATAGCAGCGAGATGGTGAGCTCGGCGAGCTTCACCGGCAGGGCGAAGGTGAACAGGCCTTGGCGCAGCTTGCCCGTATAGCGCTCGGGCACGGTGGCGATGAGGTCGGAGCCGCGCGCCAGCGCCAGCGCTTCCGAAAAGCCGCCGACCACGGTCGCGATTGTTCGCGCCAGCCCGGCGAGCCCCAGCGCGTCGTCCACCGGCCCGCGGTCCAGTCCGCGGCGCGAAATCAATATGTGGCGGCCGGCGGCGAAACGAGCGGCGGTGATCTTGCCTTCGCTTAGAGGATGGCCCATGCGCACCACGCCGACAAAACGGTCACGGAACAAAGCCTGCGCCCGCACCTCCGGGCCGGTCGAGCCGCCGACCACGCCGGTTTCGAGGTCGACGCTGCCCTCGCGCATCGGCGCGCTGTCCTTGTCGGGCTTCGGCACGAAGCGCAACTGCACGCCCGGCGCCTCCTCGGCGACGCGCGCGATGAGGGCAGGGCCGAAATTTTCGACGAAACCGTCGCTGTTGCGCAGCGTGAAGCTGAGCGCGAGACACTTGATGTCGAGCCGCTCGGCGGGACGCAGCATGGCCTCCGCTTCCTTCACCAGCCGGCCGGCTTCCATGCTGAGTTCGATGGCGCGCGGCGTCGGCACCAGACCGCGCCCGGCGCGCACCAAAAGCGGGTCGCCGGTCGCTTCGCGCAGTCTTGCGAGCGCCCGGCTCGTCGCCGAAGGGCTGAGCTTCAGCCGCCGCGCTGCCTTGGCGACGCTGCCTTCGGCAAGCAACACGTCCAGCGTGACGAGCAAGTTGAGATCGGGTCGCGACATGGCGCGATCTTAGCACGGTTCCGCCTTTGTGATATGGCGTTTGATGCACTGATGAAGTGCAAATGCTGCGTATTTCGCCATATCAGGCAGGCGCCTATCTTCCCGGCAGGTTTCACCCGCGCCGGAGAACGACCATGGCCGACATCGCAGATCCACGCACCGCATCAGCAAGCCGCTCGGCAACCGGCGCGCTGGCCAGCCTGTCGCTTGCCATGTTCCTGTCTTCGCTCAGCACCAGCATCGCCAATGTCGCGCTGCCGACGCTGAGCACCGCCTTCGCGGCGTCCTTCCCGGCGGTGCAATGGGTAGTGCTTGCGTATCTGCTTGCCATCACCGCGCTCATCGTCAGCGTCGGGCGGCTGGGCGATCTCGTCGGCCGTCGCTTGCTGCTGGTTGCGGGTCTCGCGCTGTTCAGCGCCGCCTCGCTGGCGGCAGCACTTGCCCCGACCTTGCCGCTGCTGATCGCCGCGCGCGCCGCGCAAGGCCTCGGCGCGGCGGTGATGATGGCACTGACCATTGCCTTCGTCGGCGAGACGGTGCCGAAGGAGCGCACCGGCAGCGCCATGGGCCTGCTCGGCACCATGTCGGCGATCGGCACAGCATTTGGGCCGTCGCTCGGCGGCGTGCTGATAGCCTCCCTCGGCTGGCGTTCGATCTTCCTCGTCAATGCCACGCTCGGCGTCGCGGCCATGCTTGCCGCACGGCGCTTCCTGCCTGCGGGCGAGGCGAGGGAAGATCAGGGCGCGGGGAGGGGACGCGCTCGCTTCGATACGCTCGGGACGATCCTGCTTGCGCTGACGCTCGCCGCCTACGCTCTGGCGATGACTTTTGGGCGCGACGATTTCGGCGGCCTCAACATCGCGTTGCTCGGCGCCGCCGGCCTCGGCGCCGGCCTGTTCCTCTACGCCGAGGGCAAGGTGGCCTCACCCCTGATCAAACCAGCGCTGTTCCGCGACCCGGTGCTGGCGCCGAGCCTTGCCATGAACGCGCTGGTCTCGACGGTGATGATGGCGACGCTTGTGGTCGGACCGTTCTTCCTGTCGCGCGCGCTGGGCTTGAGCGAAGCGCTGGTCGGCGCCGTCCTGTCGATCGGCCCGGTCGTCTCGGCGCTCTGCGGCGTGGTGGCGGGGCGCGTCGTCGACCGCCTCGGCGCGGCGCCGATGATCGTGGTCGGACTGGCGCTGATGGTGATCGGCTGCATTGCCCTTTCGGTGCTGCCGGCGGTGTTCGGCGTCGCTGGTTACGCGGTGGCGATCGTCTTGCTGACGCCCGGCTACCAGCTTTTCCAGGCGGCGAACAACACCGCCGTCATGGCCGATATCGACAGCAACGAGCGTGGCGTGGTGTCGGGCATGCTGAGCCTGTCACGCAATCTCGGCCTGATCACCGGCACGGCGGTGATGGGCGCGGTGTTTGCTTTTGCGGTGGGCACCGGCGAGGTCGGTGGGGCAGCGCCGGAAGCTGTGGCTGGCGGCATGCGCGTCACCTTCGCGGTGGCGGCGGGGCTGGTGGTGGTGGCGATGGGGATTGCGATGGTTGGAGGTTTGCGAAAACCGAAGTGACAGCCAATCTCCCCCCTTGAGGGGACATGGCCGGCAGGCCAGAGGGGGTCGTCTCACGTAGTTGGCCGGCGCCGTCTGGAGTCGCGCAGGGCGCTGGCGCTCCACGCGCGGCGACCCCCTCTGTCGCCTTCGGCGACATCTCCCCCTTGCGAGTCCCTCAAGGGGGGAGATAAGGCGCCGCCAATGTAACCCATCGCACATTCCCCGCTCTCGCCTTGCTGTATCGGCTTCCGTAAATTAGCCGAATTTGATATTGCGGTGCGGTCTTCTCCCGCCACGAGAGAAGCAAGGGGTAATGGCAGTGGAAGGGTGCCCGGCCGCATGACAGTCGGTCCGCATATCGGGCCGCTGAACCTGTGCGTGCTCGGCGATTTCCAGGTGGCACGCGACGGCGCGCTGCTCGACCTGCCGCCGTCACGCAAGACGAGGGCCTTGCTCGCCTATCTCGCCGTCACCGGCAAGGCGCACCAGCGCGAGCGGCTTTGCGAAATCTTCTGGGACATTCCCGACGATCCGCGCGGCGCGCTGCGCTGGAGCTTGTCCAAGATCCGCCAGGTGCTGGGCGAGGACGAATGCGCGCTGGTCGCCGACCGCAACACTGTCGCGCTCAAGGTCGCAACAGACTATGCCCGGCTGCTGCCGCTGCTGAAGGGCGACCTTTCCTTGGCGTCGACGGAAGAACTAGAGGCGGTTGCCGGTTCGATCCGGGGCGATTTCCTCGCCGATCTCTCGCTCGAGCGCTGCTTCGAATACGAGGCCTGGCGCGCGGGCGTCGCCAGCGAGGTCGAGATCGCCGAGCTTGGTATATTGCGCGAGCTGGTCGGACGCCTGGCCGGCGAGCCGAGGCGGGCGCTGCCGCTTGCCCGGCGCCTGCGCCGCCTGCTGCCGGAGGACATAGGCCTGGCGGAAGAGATCGAGGTGCTGGAGGAGAAGGTGAGGGCGGCCGCCGCCCAGCCCACGGGACGCTCTGCGCAACCCGGCGCTGCTGGCGTGGCCCAGGTGCAATCACCTTCGCCTTCGCCGGGAAAGAACCCGGCAGCCGCGCAGGACCCCGGCCGCGCCGTTCATTTCTGCCGGGCTCGCGACGGCACGAGGCTCGCTTTTGCCAAGACCGGCAGCGGCCCGCCCATCCTTCGCGCCGCGCATTGGATGTCGCATCTCACCTTCGACTGGGACAGCCCGATCTGGCGGCATTGGATGTCGGAACTGTCGCGCGAGAACCAGCTGGTGCGCTACGACGAGCGCTGCAACGGCCTGTCGCAACGCCACGTGGTCGACGTCTCGTTCGACACCATGGTGTCGGACCTCGAATGCGTGGTCGAGGCGGCGGGGCTCGATCGCTTCACGCTACTTGGCCTCTCGCAGAGCTGCGCGGTTTCGATCGCCTACGCCATACGCCATCCCGAGAAAGTGTCGGGCATGATCCTCTATGGCGGCTATGTCAAAGGCTGGCGGGCGCGCGGCGACGCGGGTGAGATCGCCACGCGCGAGGCCGTGGCGACGCTGATGCGCGAGAGCTGGGGCAAGCCGAATCCGATGTTCCGCCAGGCCTTCTGCTCCATGTTCATCCCCGGCGCCACGCACGAGCATTTCGCCTGGATGGACGATTTGATGCTTCGGACCGTGTCGCCGGACGACGCCTGGCGCCTGCAGAGCGCCTTCTCGGTGATCGATGTCAGCGAGCTCCTGGAGAAGGTGCGGGTGCCGACCCTGGTGCTGCACGCGCGTGAAGACAACGTTGCCCCTGTCGAGTCCAGCCGCACCATGGCCGCCGGCATTCCCGGCGCGCGCTTCTTCGAACTGGAAAGCCAAAACCACATCTTGCTCGAAGGTGAGCCGGCCTTCGACGAGTTCATCGGCCATGTCCGGGCCTTCGTCGCCGAGACGGCGGGATCGTAAGACCGCGGGCGGTTGTCCAGCTGCCCGTCATGGCGTCTGACCTTCAGCCCCGGTGGGCTGCGCGGTTCTCCTGCAGCGGCGGACACGGGTGATCGGCGTAGGAACAGAACACGCAGCAGTCATTGGCACGAGGCTTCAAGAGCGTTCCACACCCACGGCATTCGTAGAAATGAACGCAGGCATCCGTGGGCATCGTCTCTTTTTCGCGATGTCCGCACTCGGGGCAGGTGATGGTCGCTTCAAGCATTGCCGCTCCAATGCTTCCGGTAAGCAAATATATGCCCCAGATGCGTGTGGCATCAAATAGATAGGCAATCGGGGACCAGGCGCATTCAGCTCTTGGCCAGCGGCACGGTGAATACGGTCGCGGTGCCGGTGAGGCAAACCTCGCTGGCCTCGTTGCGCACCGATGTCTCCAGTTTCGTGATCGGCTTGTCGGAACGCACCTCCGTGACCTCGACCCTCCCGGTGATCAGCTCGCCGACGCCGACCGCCTTGACGAATTTCCATGAGACTTCGAGGAACACCGAGCCCGGACCGGGAAGGTCCTCTGCCACCACTGCGTTCAGGATGCCTGAAGTAACGCCGCCCTGGACGATCAGCCTGCCGAACACCGATGCCTCGGCAAGCCGCTTGTCGTAGTGCAGCGGGTTGCGGTCGCCGGTCATCTCGGCGAACGCGTCGATATCCTGCGCCCGTGTCCGCCGTGAGCGCTCGGCGGACGCGCCCACCTGCGGGCGTCCGTTGACGACGCCGATCCATCCGTCCTTCATCATATGCGCGGTCATGGTCTCATCCCTGTTCGGTTGCGTTGCGTGATCGAGCCGGCGGCGGACGGCGGATTGGTGTCGTTTGCCGGCGCCCGCCGCGCTGCCGGCCGTCGTCGGGCAGCGTGGAGGGCGCGGCTCGGCATCTCTCGTTCGGCGAGCGCCTGGACTTCCGCCTTCATCACCGCGCTGAAGCGGCGATGACGCTCGCCGATGTCGGCGAGCGTCCAGTCGAAACCCGCGACGGCGTCCGTAGCGTCGAGGATCTGACTGGCGAAGACGTCGCGCTCGCGCTGCCAGGCAGTGAAGGCTGCGTCCGATCCGTCCAGGACCGCCCGCGCCAGGCCCTCGGCATCGCGCAGCGCATCCGAAATGCCGTGCGCGGTGATCGGATCGCGGAAGAAGCCGGCGTCGCCGACCAGCGCCCAGCCAGGGCCGTAGGCCTGGCGGATATAGCCCGGCACGCCGCGGAACGCCTGCAGGCGGGCATCCTTGGCCGCGCGGTCGGCTTGCGCGGCAAGGGCGGGTGAGAGCGCTTCCAGCACCTCCATGCGGGCGCCCGCATGGCCGATGCGGAAGCGCTGGTCGAACAGCCTGGTCGGTACCGAGGCGACGATGCAGGCCATGCCGTCATTGGTCGGGATCAGCGAGCCGGCAATTCCGTCGCGAAAATACCAGTGGTAGCCGGCGCCGGGTTCGACGGGCGCATAGCCATAGACATGGGCGGCCGAGACCGCGCCTTGTCGCAGCACCTCGGCGTCGCAGCACTTCGCCACCAGCGAGCCGATGCCGTCGGCGCCGACCACGATATCGGCGCTGACCCGCAAGGCGGCGCGGCCGGCGCCACGGATCTCGACGCCGCGCACGCGCCCGCGCGTATCGGCAAAGAGGTCGCCGACCGCCATGTCGTGCAGGAACTCGGCGCCGGCCTTGCGCGCCGCATCGACCAGGATGCGGTCGAGCACGGTGCGCCGCGGCGCGATCAGGCCGGGCAGGTCCGGTCCGCCATCGAGCGGGATGGTGATCTCCTCATCGCCATAGTGGAAGGTCGTCGTCTCGATCGGCGGTGTGCCGGCCTTGAGCAGCGGCGCGAGCAGGCCCCACCGCGACAATTGCAGCACGGCCGCACGCATCAGCGCGTGCGTCGACAGCGTGTCCGAGCCATAAGGCCTGCGCTCGATGACCAGCACTTTCAGCCCGGCGCGGGCGAGCAGCAGGGCCGTCGAGGCGCCGGCACAGCGCGCGCCGACGATGATGGCGTTGTAATGGGCGCACTTGGGCGTGGGCGGAAGGGAAATCGCAGTCGTTGGCATCTTCAGTGTCCTCAGGCGGCTTGGCGGCCTTTGCGGTCGAGATAGCGACGGACCTCGGCGGCGATCGCTTGCGCGTCGACACCGGTGCCGCCGATGAAGTTGGAATCGCGCTTGCGCAGGAAGCGGAAACCGAGCGCGTAAAGGCCGGGAACGCCGGTGACGCCATCGCGGTGCGCCAGCTCGCCATCGGGCCCCAGCGCCGACGGCTCCAGCCAGTCGAAGGATCGGGCATAGCCCGTCGCCCAGATGATTCTGCGGATCGATCCGTCCGTCAGCGAAAGCTGCGACGGAGAGGCTGAAGGCACCTTGACCGGCTCGGGTCGTGCGGGCCGCGGCCCGGCACCGGCGAAACGGTCGATCCGGTCAAGTAGGCGGGCCTGCTTGGCTTCCGCCGCCGCCATGCTCGCCGCGAGGTCGCCGGCGAAGGCTATCTCGCCATTGGCAATGCCGCGCACGCGGCCGGTCAGCTCGACGCCGAGCGCCTGCAGCGTGGCGAGGTCGACATTGGCGCTGTCCGGCCGGCCGGCGAGTTGCAGCGAAGGCTGCCGCCTGGCGCTTTCGGGATTGGCGATGGCGTCGAGCCGCTCGTCCATCAGCCCCATCGCGCAGAGCCACCAGAAGATGTCCTTGCCGCGCCAGCGCCGCGGCAGGCGCGTGTGCTTGCCGGCCGAGAGCACGACGCGCAGGCCGGCGCGCGCCAGTTCGTCCGCGATCTGCACGCCGGAGGAGGATGCGCCGACCACCAGCACGCCGCCGGTGGGCAACGCCTCCGGGCAGCGATATTTTGATGCGTGAATGCTTTGCGGCCCGTTCTTGCCGTCGAGTGTGAACGGGACCATCGGCCGGTCGCAATGCCCGGTCGCCACCACCACGGCCCTGGCCGACCAGTCGCCGGCGCTGGTGGCGAGCGCGAAGCCACCGCCGGTCCACCTGCAGGCGGTGACCTCGACGCCGCATTCGACAGGTACCTGCCAGCGGCTTGCATAGGTTTCGAGATCATGGACGAACGCGTCCTTCGTCCTGAAGCCGTCGGGGTCCGGGCCGTCATAGGGCGAGCCGGGCAGGCCGTTCAGCCAGTTGGGCGTCAAGAGCCTCAGCGATTGCCAGGTCTGCGCGCGCCAGCGCTGGCCGATGCGGCCGCGCTCCAGCACGACATGGTCGATGCCGGCGCGGCCAAGGCAATGGCTGAGCGCAAGCCCGGCCTGCCCGCCGCCGATGATGACAACGTCAGCATGTTTCATGGCTCTGTTCCGAAACCCTGGGAAGAGACGGTCCGGACTTCGCCCGGACCGTCTTCCAGCCCTGCGTCACTGGATGGTCTTGATACCGACCGTGACCGGCACGCCCTTGGTCAGCACGTCGAACACGGCCGAGCGTGCGCGGGCCTGCTCGACAAGCTGCTGGAGCTTCTCGGCCGGCGCGTCGCCCTCGATCTCGAACGAGACCTGGATGTTCTGGAAGCCGTTGCGGACCTCATCCGAGATGCCGAGGATGCCGCGCAGGTCGATATCGCCGTCGACCGAGCACTTGACCTTGGTGAGCTTGATGCCGCGCGCGGCGGCGATGTTGGCGAGCCCCGCCATCAGGCAGCTCGCCAGCCCATGCAGCAGCCATTCGACCGGGGTCGGCGCGTTGTCGGCGCCGCACAGGATCGCAGGATGGTCGCTGTCGGCATAGAAGGGCTTTTCGTGCTTCTGCTCCTGGCCGGCGCCGTAGAAGCCATGCATGACGCTTTTGCTGTGCGTGCCCTCGATCCATTCATTGTGGGCACGGAACTGGAACTTCGCCAGCTCCGGCTGGCCGGCGACGAAGTTGATCGTCGCGAGCAGGTTCGGCGTGTCGACGCCATTGAGCGGAACGCGTGCAGGTTTGGTGTTGGCAGGTTTGGCGTTGGGTTGCATGTGACTACTCCAAGGTTGCTCTTGCGGCTTGGTTGCCGTGACGCTTTCATTTGGCGGTCGAGCGTTTGAACGAGAGTGGGTGCGAGCGTGGAATTTTTGATGCGCCCACCGTGGAAATCGCATTGGGCGTTTCATTTCGCACATGCGCCCGCCGCCGCGATCCAACGCCGGGGAGGCCGGTCGACGGGCAGGGCCAAACGCGAAAACCCCGGCGATACCGGGGGCTTTTGATCGGCCTTCAAGCTGTTCCGGCCGCCGAAGCGCCCCATGCTTCAGTCGCTCATCCCGTCCGTGTCGGAGGGCGCAAGGCGGATCGAGGTGCAGTACTCGATCTGCGAGCGGCTGATGCCGAGATCCTTGAGCATATGGTCCGGCATCGCCTGCAGCGCGGCGCGTTCGCTGCGCAGCTTCATGGCGCGATAGGCCAGGCTGAGTGTGCGCCAGGCAAAGCCCGACAGGCTGAAGCCCGCCCGGCCGGATTCATTGGTTATTCGATCCAAAGTCGTCATTGTCGTCTCCATTCTTTGCGGGCGCGTTCGTTGGCGCGGTCAATGGGGACAATGAGGCATGAGCGAGGGAGCGAGCGTTGGAGCCCGCGTCGAAATTGCCGTGGAATCGTGGGGGCTAAAGCGGGCGAGCGCGTAATCTCCCTCCTTGAGGGGGAGATGGCCGGCAGGCCAGAGGGGGTCGGTCCGACTGGGCTCGGCCTGCTGCGGCAGATTGAGGTTGGCGCTCCACGCGCGGCGACCCCTTTGGCGACATCTCCCCCGCAAGGGGGAGATCGGCGGTTGCGACGTCTTCGCCCTTCCGCCTCACACCCCCTCATTGGACTTCGCCCGGCACAACCCCATATTGAATCCATGGAGCTTTGAGCGTGAGACTCGCGCGGGTGGCCCTTCTGGCAGCGGCCTTCGTGGCCGCCGCGGTTCTTTTCCCCTTCTCCTCGACCGGAATGGCGGCGGAGAGGGTTGCTGTCAGCATCGCGATCGACGGCGCTATCGGTCCGGCGAGCTCGCGCCAGCTCAAGGATGCGCTCAAGGCCGCGTCCGAGCGCAACGCCGCGGTCCTCGTCCTTCAGCTCGACACGCCGGGCGGCCTGGTCACCTCGATGCGCGAGATGATCGCCGACATCCTGGCTTCTCCCGTTCCCGTCATCGGCTATGTCGCGCCGGCCGGCGGTCATGCGGCGAGCGCCGGAACCTATATCCTTTATGCCACCCATGTCGCGGCGATGGCGCCCGGCACCAATCTGGGCGCGGCGACGCCGGTCGAATTCGGCGGGCTGCCCTCGCTTCCCGGCGGCGAGAAGGACAACGGTCCTGGCAAGGACGGTAAGGACAGCGGGCGGCCGCCCGGCGACGCGATGATGGCCAAGGTGACCAATGACGCGGTGGCGCTGATTCGCTCGCTCGCCGAGCTGCGCGGGCGCAACGGCGACTGGGGCGAGAAGGCCGTGCGCGAGGCGGCGAGCCTCTCGGCGAGTGCCGCGCTGCAGGAACATGTCATCGACTTCGTCGCCCGCGACACGACCGAGCTCCTGCAGATGGCCGACGGCCGCACCGTCGACGTGGCCGGCAAGAAGGTGGTGCTGGCCACGAAGGGCTTGGCCGTCGAGACGCTGGATCCCGGCTGGTTCATCCGGCTTCTCTCCGTCATCACCGACCCGAACGTCGCTGTCCTCCTGATGCTGATCGGCTTCTACGGCATCGTCTTCGAGGTCACGAGTCCCGGCGCGGTGGCGCCGGGCGTCATCGGCGCCGTCTGCCTCGTGCTCGCCCTCTACGCTCTCGATCTGCTGCCGATCAACTATACCGGGCTCGCCCTGATGCTGCTCGGTGTCGCCTTCCTTATCGTCGAGGCTTTCAATCCGACGGTGGTGCTGGGGGTCGGAGGCGCGGCCGCCTTCCTGCTCGGCGCGGCCATGCTGCTCAAGATCGAGGGGCCGGGCTTCGCCATATCCTGGGCGATCATCGGTCCTGCCGCGGCGTTGACGCTGGGGCTCGCGCTTTTTGCCGGCAGCTACCTTTGGGCGGCGCGACGCAATCCGCCGCGCATCGGCGGCGAGGCGATGCGCGGCTTGCCCGTGGAGATCCTCGACTGGCAGGGCGGCGAGGGCCATGTGCTGGCGCTCGGCGAGCGCTGGCGGGCGAAGGCCGATGAACCGATCGCGCCGGGGGACCGCGCAGAGGTGACCAGCGTCAGCGATCTCGTGCTGACGGTGCGTCGGCGTGGTGCCGGAAACAACGGGGCGGCAAACGACGGAGCTAAACAATGACAGTCGCTTATGTCGGCTATCTGATCCTCGCGCTGCTGGTGATCATGTTCCTGTCGGCAGCCATCCGCATCCTGAGGGAATATGAGCGCGGCGTGGTCTTCACGCTTGGCCGCTTCACCGGGGTGAAGGGGCCGGGCCTCATCATCCTCGTTCCCTTCATCCAGCAGATGGTGCGGGTGGACCTGCGCGTGGTGGTGCAGGACGTGCCGCCGCAGGACGTCATCTCGCGCGACAACGTCTCGGTGAAGGTCAACGCGGTGCTCTATTTCCGCATCGTCGATGCCGAGCGGGCGATCATCCAGGTCGAGGATTTCATGACCGCCACCAACCAGTTGGCGCAAACCACGCTGCGCTCGGTGCTCGGCAAGCACGAGCTCGACGAGATGCTGGCCGAGCGCGACAAGCTCAACAGCGACATCCAGGAGATCCTCGACCAGCGCACCGACGCCTGGGGCATCAAGGTCTCCAATGTCGAGATCAAGCATGTCGACCTCAACGAGAGCATGATCCGCGCCATCGCCAAGCAGGCCGAGGCGGAACGGCTGCGGCGCGCCAAGGTGATCAACGCCGACGGCGAGCAGCAAGCCGCCGCAAAGCTGGTCGAGGCCGGCAAGATGCTGGCCGAGGAGCCGCAGGCCATGCAGCTGCGCTATTTCGAGGCCCTGCACGACATCGCCGGCGAGCGCTCCTCCACGGTGGTCTTCCCGCTGCCGGTGGATTTGCTCAGCCAGTTCCTGAAGGGGCAGGGGAAATGAGGGCGTGCCGCCACGGCGGCTCGGGCGAAAATCGTTTGCCGATCCAGTCGGCGAAGGCGCGGGTCTTGGCGGCCTGGCCCTTGGCCGAGGGCATGACGACGTAGACCGCGCCCTCGTCGGCCAGCGTCCAGTCCTCCAGGATCGGCACCAGCCGGCCGTCGGTGAGCTCGCGGCCGACCAGCCAGTCGGTGCTCATCATCAGGCCGACGCCCTGCACGGCGGCCTCGACCAGCACCTCGGCGTCGTCGCTGATCAGCGGCCCCGAAACCTCGACGCGCATGCGCCGGCCTTGGCGGTCGGTCATCTCCCAGGCTGGAAAGGTCTGGAAGCCGGTGAAGCCAAGGCAGGAATGATCGAGCAGCGCCTGCGGCGTTTCCGGCCGGCCTCTGCGGGCGAGATAGGAGGGCGCGGCGCAGAGCAGCCGGCGCCGTGTCGCCACCTTGCGCGCCACCAGGCGCGAATCCTCCAGGCTGCCCAGCCGCACGGCGACGTCGAAATTCTCGGCGACGAGATCGACGAAGCGGTTGGAGAATTCGGCCTCGATGCGTACATCCGGGAACTCGGCGAGGAACTGCGGCAGGAACGGGGCTATCCACATGCGCCCGAATGTGCCGGGCAGCGCCAGCCGGAGCAGCCCGCGCGGCCGGCCGCCGGCATGCGCGGCGGCGGC